>JAEXXN010000029.1 GCA_023405875.1 Bacillota bacterium
GAGGAGGACTCTTCGGATGAGAAGAGCAGGCTGAAGGCTGAAATAGCTGAAGTCAGAGAAGAGCTTGATGAAGTGGAAGCCGGTATTGAACTGCTGGAGGACAGGATAGAAGGGGAGATAGATGAGCTGAAGGAAAAGCTTGCCGGGCTCCCTCTTGAAGGCTATACCCTCAAGGATGAGTCAGCCCGGCCTGAAGAAAATAAAATAGGGGAATTAAAGAGCTCCATTGCCGCTATAAAGAAGGAAATAGAGGAATCCCTGTTAAGAAGCCTGAAAAGAGAATGGATGATAGGCATTGATGAATTCAATGGTGAAAGGCTTATTGCCTGTGAAGAATTTGGGGTAATGGACGAAAAGGCCGGCTATGACCTTTCTATGAAAGAGGAAGAGGCAGAAAAAGAAAACGATATAGTGATGGAAAGCCTGAAAAAGCTTTCAGAAGCTGTAGAAAATGCGGCTTCAGGTACGGTAGAGAAGATAAATACCATAGAATATGTCATGGAGAATTTTACCTTCCTGACCTCCAAGACAGAAAGGGATCATTATTTCAGAAAGGGCGAGGTGGAATACATAATAAGCGGAGCAGCTACCGCTGAAGAGGGCACAGCAATACAAAACTCGGAATACTACCTGGTCACCAGGGTGTTTCTTCAGGTTTGGGCATTGAGATTTGCAATTGATACAATAGATAATTTTGTAAGAAGTGTGGTAGTATTCCCTCCGCAAAGGCTCGCCTTTGCGCTGGCTGAAGGTGCTTTGGACTCAAGCATGGATATGCTCGATATGATGAAGGGTGACGGAGTCTCCTTATGCCCCCGGAGCTTTACGGGGGTCAAGCTCAAATATTCCGACCATCTAAGGATACTGCTGCTTTTAAAGCCGGAGCAGGAGATCCTCAGAAAGGCGCAGCAGCTTATGCAGGTCAATATCAAGCAGTTGGAGGATACAGCTACGGGAGCGGCAAGAGCGGATTTCAGACTGGGAGACTACAGTACCTCAATAGCTGCTTCAGCAGAAGCAAGGGTGAACCTTTTCTTTCTTCCGATGCTCAAGCTTGATAAACTGATGCCTGAGCATTTTGAAGGAGGAAGGTTTGTAATACGTAAAAAAATCCATATAGGCTATTAGGGTGAGTGCAATTGAGAAGATGTATCAAAAATCAGCGGACCAAAGGCTCAATAACAGTGGAGGCCTGCGTGATACTTCCGGTTTTTCTGAGCCTGTTCTTCATATTGCTGTTCCTGGTAAAATTCATATGCACCGGAATTGTGCTTGAGCATGCGGTGGATGAAGCTGCAAAGGAAATAGCTGCTTCGTCATATCCGATTTCCTTTATAAATGAATTTGAGGATGACAGGCTTGAAGAGTATGGGAATGCGGAAATACCGGCTTTTGCGGAGGAACCCGGGCAGCATGCCGGTCAGAGTGGCGGAATTGCTCCTCCCGATATACTCCAAGCTGTAATATCTGCAGATTTTAATGGGGAGGAGGTTACCCAAGTCCTTGAGGGAGTATTAGAGAATTACCTTAAAGGTATTGCAGGAGGCGTAATTGACTGTGTAACTCCTGCATACTGGGAGATGAAAGCTTACTGCAAGTATTACATTGCGGATACACTTATAAGGGGGCAGCTTGACAGTACGCTTATTGATCCGGAGGGACTAAAGCTGCGGCTGGTGGAGCTCCCGCAGGGAAAGGCGGAATTCAAAGCCAGATCGGCAAGAGGAATATATGAGCGCTGCGGCTTGACACCTGTCGTTGATTTTGACGATGAGGATGTTGTTATACAGCTGGAATACGACTACAAGGTCCAGCTCCCTTTTGTGAAGACTTTAGCTATAAAGACGGTTCACACTGCGGTGGAAAGGGCATGGATAAAAGGAAGTCATGGAATTGTTGCAGTTGATGCCGAGGGCCTTGCTCTGGAGCCGGAGGGCAGTATTGTATATATCACAAGGACAGGCATCCGGTATCATGTGGGAAGCTGCAGGTATCTCAGAAAAAGCAAGCTGCCTGTAAGTATGGAAGAAGCTGAGGCGGAAGGCTATACTCCATGCAAAGTATGTACTCCGTAAGTATATTCCTTAATTCATAGAATACGCAAGGTATTACCAGACATAACAAATGAGCTGTTTTCCGGTGTATTCTATATAGCTATAGAGGTGAAGGAATGGACTATTATATAGGAACAGCCTCAAATGCCGCAGCCGTAACAATACTTATACTGGCGGCCATCATTGACATCAGGACTTTAAGGATACCCGACAGGCTTGTACTTGCAGGAGCGGCAGTTGGCCTGGCATTGGCGCTGCTTGATGACGGAAGGGGATTATCGGGTAGCTTGCTGGGAGGAATTACAGCAGGGACCGTAATGTTCCTGCTCCACAAAATAACAAGGGGCGGGCTCGGACTTGGAGATGCAAAGCTGTTTGCCTGTATGGGAATATACCTGGGAATGGAGGACACTCTTTCTGCAATGGTGGCAGCAGGGGTGCTAAGCGGTATATACAGCCTCATATTGATATGTATAAGCAGCGAAAACAAAAAACGTGAGCTGCCCTTTGCACCCTTTATACTGGCAGGCTCCCTGGGGGTTATTTTTTTCTAGTGTCTCATCAGGTGATATACTTTATGTTCTCGTCGGATGAGGCACCAGGTTCAAAATCATAAGTTGGAGGAAAGCATATGTTATACAAGGATAATGGGTTGACCTTTGAATACAGCTTTGACAGTGATGCTGCCAGCAGCTTTCTTGTTGTGACGCCTGCCTGTGCTTCAAAGCTTCAGAACAATCAGGCGGAGATAATCGGCCATAACCCGAGCCCCGCCTTTGTACCCTTTCAAATAAGGCGTGAAAACGAAAATATAAATATATATTATAATATAACCTCAAAGATATCTCTGTCGCAATATCTTGAGCGAAAGAGGCTGAACAGGAAGGAGCTTCTGGAGCTGCTCGGGAGTATTGCCAGGAACCTTATGCTCCACAGCAATTATCTATTGGAGCTGTCAAGCTTTGTCATGGATACCGATTTCATATTCATCAACCCGGCAACGGCAGAGGTCTCCCTTGTATATATTCCGGCAGACTGTGACAGAAGCTCTCTGGAGGTATGCAGGGGCTTCCTTAAGGATATGGTTGTGAACGCTGCCAATGTGGATGATGCTGCAACAGATAATTATATGCAGAGAATACTGAGCTATCTGAAAGCCGATACCTTCAGCCTTATGGATTTTTACAGGCTGCTGGTAGATTTGAGGTACAATGAGGGTCAGGCTGAGGAAGCTGCCGCATCAGATGATGAATCAACAGCAGCCGTCTGTATTGCTTCGGCAGTCAGAAGTACAGATAAAAAAACTGCAAAAGGCATTTCAGGAAGGGAGAATATTTTTAAAATAGTGCTTATACAACTGCTTGTAATATTGCCTGCAGCTATTATATATCTTTTTATACTGTCCAAGGGAATAGCCGACCCGGTATCCGCAGCAGGGATATTTATTATAGGAGCAGCCGTGGATGTACTGATAATGAGGAGACAGCCTAAAACATCTTTCAAGAAGGAAGAAGGCCATATGCCGGTCAAAGGGAGGTTGCGGGCCACACCTGTAAGCAAGCCGGTTGAAGCTTCCGGGTCAGTTGAAGCAGTCAGGGCCTGTGATACTGTGATGCTTTCAGAGCCGCCTCCGGCAGACCGTCCCTATCTTGAAGGAACAGCCGGAAGCGGGAATGAAAGGATAATGCTCGGCAAGGATAAATATATTATAGGAAGATTGGCCGGCATGGCCGATCATATAATACAGGACAAGACGGTAGGAAAGCTCCATGCTGAGATAAGGTGCAGGGAAAACAACTGCTGCATAATAGATCTTAATTCCAAAAACGGCACCTATATCAATGATATAAGGATAACAAGCAATAAGGAGCATGGGATAAAGGATGAGGATAGAATAAGATTTTCAGGCTTTGAATATGTTTTCAGGCAAAAGGGGGTGTTGTGATGAAGCCTCATCTGATATACCTGTCCATCGGAATCCTTACCCTTGCACTGAACCTGTTCCTCAGCCTGCATATGGTCAGAAGGTACGCCGGCGCAAGACGGAAGGGCATGGCAGCCGGTGAGGATATGATCACCTTCAGCCTGAAGGGGGAGAAGGGTAAGGAACAGGATGCCGCGGAGGCTGCCCTTTATGACGATACTGTGGCTCTCCAATGATTAATGAAGCAAGGGATAGGATTATGGAGACAGGTGATATTCTTTTTGGGAAATACCGGGTGGAAAGGCTCCTTGGCAAAGGTGGAAGCGGCTTTGTATATTTATGTACAAATATAGAGCTTGGCAACAAATGGGCTTTGAAGTATGTACCCTCAGCGGGAAGCACCGTAAGGTACCCGGCGGAGGTTGAAATACTCAAAAAGCTTTACCATGTAAGCCTTCCAAGGATAGTGGATGTATTCAGCGATGAAGAGGGCTTATATATAGTAGAAAGCAATATAGAGGGTACTGACCTGGAAAGCCTGCTGCGACATCATGGGGGCTTTGAAGCAGAAAGGGTTGTGGAATGGTCCCTGGAGCTGTGCGATATACTTGAATACCTGCATGAGTTCAAGCCGAGGCCTATTATATACAGGGACCTGAAGCCGTCAAATATTATGCTTACCCGCGGAAACAGGCTTGTACTGATAGATTTCGGGATATCAAAGGAGTACAGCAGCTTTCAGCCAAAGGACGCCTGCATTGCAGGTACAGAATTATATGCCGCCCCGGAGCAGCTTATCAGGGGAGGACTGACTGACCGGAGGACTGATATATACAATCTGGGGGCAACCTTATACCAACTGCTGCATGGAAGAGTGCAGCAAACGGAAGGGAATAGCTCTGTATCCGGAAAAGACAGGGCTGTGTCAAGGCTGGACAGACTGATTGCAAGGTGCATGGAAAACAGGCCGGAGGACAGGTATCAGAGTATAGAGGATATCAGGCCGGAGCTTTTGCTTGTGAAGAATATGCTTGCTGTGGAAGGTGTGAAAAAGCGGATCATTTTCAGGCTTGAAGCAGCATTGATAGTTATACTGTCGATAATATCCTACTCCATTGCATTTCTGGGTATTGTGGACCGGTAGTCTTAGGGCGGATTACAGAGGCGCATTGATCGCCTTTTTTCTTTTATATATATAATTTCATAGGTTGACTTATTCTTCTTTGAAATTTCTTTAATGCAACCTATATGGTATAATAAATGCATAGGAAATAAAACCTTATGGTTTTATTTCCTATGCATTTATTGAAACGGTGCGTAGCAATCCGATTGACGGATTGCACTTATGTTATAATGATAAGTGCTTAAAAAATTGTTGACAAATCAGAAAAATAGAAAATTAGCAAAATACGTACCAATTTTGGTGGTAAATGCTTGACAGCAATATATTGGTATGTTAACATTATATATTGCATTGTAGTAAGTATTTTCATTTTTATATTGTAATATTTGTATAAGAATAGCTAAAAACGGTAATATTAAAATAGGTATGCTTTAACTGTACGACCAAACCAAAAGCGATACTTTTTCAGGATTTTTTTTGCTTTTGGCTATTTTAATTTATTTAAATTTAAGGGGTGAAGGACTTTATGCTGGTACATCCAATCTCTGCGGGAAGAAATCAGAGGATGAGCTACTCAAAAATCGACGAAGTAATGGATATGCCTAACCTGATCGAAGTGCAGAAAAACTCCTACAACTGGTTTTTGGAGGAGGGCCTCAGGGAGGTTTTCAATGATGTTTCACCGATTCAGGACTACACAGGCAATTTGATACTGGAGTTCGTTGATTACTCGCTGGACGGAAAGCCAAAATATTCCGTTGAAGAATGCAAGGAAAGAGATGTTACATATTCTGCTCCTTTGAAGGTCAAAATCAGGCTCATCAACAAAGAGACCAATGAGGTCAAAGAGCAGGAAGTCTTTATGGGCGATTTTCCTTTAATGACCGACTCGGGAACCTTTATCATCAATGGTGCGGAAAGAGTTATAGTCAGTCAGCTGGTAAGATCGCCAGGAGTCTATTATGCAGAAGCCATTGACAAATCAGGAAAGAAGCTCCATTCAAGCACGGTTATACCGAATAGAGGCGCCTGGCTGGAATATGAGACGGATTCTAACGACATATTATGGGTTAGGATAGACAGGACAAGAAAGATCCCTGTTACTGTGCTTTTGAGAGCCTTGGGTTTTGGAACCGATGAGCAGATTGAAAATATACTCGGGGAAGACGAAAGAATAAAAACCACCTTGCAGAAAGACGGCACAAAGTCTGCAGAAGAAGGCCTTATTGAAGTGTATAAGCGTCTGAGACCGGGAGAGCCTCCCACTGTTGAAAGCGCAAAATCACTGCTGGATGTGCTTTTCTTTGATGCAAAAAGATACGATCTGGCTAAATTCGGCAGGTACAAGTTCAATAAGAAGCTGAGCCTGAGCCAGAGGCTAAGCGGCCAGAGGCTGGACAAGGAAGTAATCGATCCAAGGACGGGAGAAATACTCGCAGAAGCCGGAGAGAAGATTACCAGGGATAAGGCCTGGAAAATCCAGAACTCAGGAATAAGTGAAGTTTTTGTGACGGTTGAGGGAAGATCGATTAAGATACTGGGCAACAATACCGTAGATATTAACAAATATCTGACCTTTGACGTATCTGACCTGAATATCAAAGAGCTTGTCAATCTTTCGGTATTGCAGGAGATACTGCAGAAGTTCAGTACTGAGAATGAAATAAAGGAAGAGATCAGAAACAGGTACAAGGATCTTGTACCAAAGCATATTCTGATTGACGATATCCTTGCCTCAATCAATTATAATATCAATCTTGCCCAGGGTATCGGAAATGTAGACGATATAGACCATCTTGGCAACAGAAGGCTGAGATCTGTAGGAGAGCTTCTTCAGAATCAGTTCAGGATAGGATTGTCGAGAATGGAGAGGGTGGTCAAGGAAAGAATGACCATCCAGGATATCGATGTGGTCACGCCGCAGCAGTTGGTCAATATAAGGCCTGTAGCTGCTGCGATAAAGGAGTTCTTCGGAAGCTCCCAGCTTTCACAGTTCATGGACCAGACCAATCCTCTGGCAGAGCTTACTCACAAGAGAAGGCTGTCTGCATTGGGACCCGGCGGTCTGTCGAGAGAGAGAGCGGGCTTTGAAGTCAGAGACGTTCACCATTCCCATTACGGAAGAATGTGTCCTATAGAAACGCCTGAAGGTCCGAACATAGGCCTTATAGGTTCCTTGAGCACCTATTCAAGGATAGATGAGTACGGCTTTATCGAAGCACCTTACAGATATGTCAAGACAGATGAGCATGGAGTGAAATTTGTAACCGACGATATCGTTTATCTGACAGCGGACCTGGAGGATGAATTTGTTATAGCACAGGCCAACGAACCCCTTGACGAGGAAGGGAGATTCATCGACAAAAGGGTCACTGCAAGAGCAAGGCATGAAATAATAATAGTTCCTACTACAGAGGTTGAATATATGGATGTATCTCCAAAGCAGGTAGTATCTGTAGCTACAGCTATGATACCCTTCCTGGAGAACGACGATGCCAACAGAGCGCTGATGGGTTCAAACATGCAGCGTCAGGCTGTTCCGATAATCAAACCTGATTCACCGATAGTAGGTACAGGAATGGAATACAAATCGGCCAGAGATTCAGGTGTTATAGGGCTTACCAAAGACGAATGCGTTGTTGAAAAGGTAAGCGCCAATGAAATAGTATACAAGACCAGAACAGGCGAGCGGGAGAGATACAAGCTCCTCAAGTTCCTGCGTTCCAACCAGGGCACCTGTATCAATCAGAAGCCTGTTGCAAAAAGAGGAGAGATACTCAAAAAAGGCGATATCATAGCTGACGGACCTTCCACAGATATGGGAGAAACCGCACTGGGCAGAAACATACTTATCGGTTTCATGACCTGGGAGGGCTACAATTATGAGGACGCCATACTTATAAGCGAAAAGCTTGTAAAAGAGGATGTATTTACCTCAATACACATAGAGGAATATGAATCTGAAGCAAGGGATACAAAGCTCGGACCCGAAGAGATAACAAGGGATATACCCAACGTGGGAGAAGAGGCTTTGAAGGATCTTGACGAAAGAGGAATAATCAGGATAGGTGCTGAAGTAAGAGCCGGAGATATTCTGGTAGGAAAGGTAACTCCCAAAGGAGAGACCGAGCTGACGGCAGAAGAGAGGCTCTTGAGGGCGATATTCGGTGAAAAGGCACGTGAGGTAAGGGATACTTCCCTCAGAGTACCCCATGGTGAAGCCGGTATAATCGTTGATGTAAAAGTGTTTACAAGAGAAAACGGAGATGAGCTGCCTCCCGGAGTCAACCAATTGGTAAGATGCTACATAGCTCAGAAGAGAAAGATATCCGTCGGAGATAAGATGGCGGGACGGCATGGAAACAAGGGTGTTATTTCCCGCGTGCTTCCTGAAGAGGATATGCCTTTTATGCCTAACGGAACTCCTCTTGAGATAGTATTGAATCCCCTGGGCGTTCCTTCACGTATGAACATAGGACAGGTGCTTGAAGTGCATCTTGCACTTGCAGCAAAAGCCCTGGGCTGGAAGATCGCTACCCCTGTATTTGACGGCGCAAGGGAAGAAAGTATCGTAGAAACGATAGAAAGCGCCAACAAGGTTATACAGGTAAAGAAAAACCTCAGGATAATAAAAGAAAAGATACTCATGAACAATAAGCTGAGAGATGCTGAGGTTGAAGAGGGAGAACCGGTGGTGGAAGTCCCGGATATCAATGAGGAAATAAAGGAAAACGTTGAGATCATCAATGAGCTTTTGAACCACTATATATATGAAATTGACAGCAGGTTTGTTGAAATAAAGGAAATGATAAAGACTGCTGATC
>JAEXXN010000062.1 GCA_023405875.1 Bacillota bacterium
ACACCAGCTTCTCTTTGATCTTTTCCGTAGTTCTGAATTCTTTGAAGCTCAATTCCGGATTCATATGAAGATCTCTCCTGAACTCAATCAGTTCATCTCCATATAGCTTTTTTAGGTTATCGAATCGTAACATAAAAATCCTCCCTTAGCTATATTGAACGCGTTCATGGATTAAGAAAGTCCACTACCCCCTGAACAAAAAGTGCTGCGCCCTTATACAAGATGCTTTCATCAATGTCAAATTTCGGATTATGGTGTGGATAAACTACCCCGCCAACCTCTTTCGGATTGTTTAAGAAGAAAAAGGTTCCCGGCGCCTTTTCCAGAAAATATGCCATATCTTCTCCACCCATTACAGGGTATTTCATTTCAAATATATCCTCTTCCGGAATTATCTTCTTTGCTGCTTCAACAAAAAACCTTGTGAAATCCTCTGAGTTTATCAGCGGAGGATACTTAAAGTCGTATTGAAGCTCATAATCTGCTCTCATTGCACATGTTATTCCTTTTGTAATTTCATCGATTCTTTTTGCAATAAGTTGCCTTGTTTCGTTGTTGACAGTTCTTACCGTACCTTCCAGCTCTACGACATCAGGGATTATATTCTGGTTAAAGCCTCCCTGGATTCTACAAATTGATAATACTGCCGGATCTATTGCCTTTTTTTCTCTGCTGATTATCCTTTGTAAGGTTGATATCAACTCTGCAGCTATTGAAATGGGATCTACCGAAAGCTCCGGGTATGCGCCATGAGCTCCTTTTCCTTTTATCCTGATAAATATCCTATCCATTGATGCCATCATCGGACCGTAAGAGACTCCTATTTTACCCTTTTCCATATCTTTGTATATCGTACCTACATGCAGTCCCATTACCGCATCAACCCTGGGATTTTCCATTGCCCCTTCTTCAATCATCGGAAGTGCTCCGCCGGGGTACTCCTCCCCGGGCTGAAACAGCAGCTTTACGTTGCCCTTTAACTTCTCTTTATTGGCGTTCAGTATCTTTGCGGCACCCAATAGAATTGAAGCATGGGCATCATGTCCGCAAGCATGCATGCACCCGTTGACCGCTGCAAAAGGAAGCCCCGTTTCCTCTTTAATAGGCAAAGCATCCATGTCTGCTCTTAAAGCTATGGTTTTACCGGCTTGTCCCCCTTTAATGATACCGACTATCGCATTGCCGTCTACCAGGGTATGGTATTCAATACCCATTTCATCCAGCCTGGCCTTTATATATCCGGTAGTCTCCGGCAAATTCAGACCCAATTCCGGGATCTGATGTAAAGCTCTTCTCCAGGCTATAATATCAGGTTCAACTTTTTTTACTTCTTCCAGTGTATTAATAATTATTCACCTCCTTTACATGACTATTGCTTGCCCGCTCTTTTTGTTCTGTTTATATATACTGACAATTCAATTATTTCAAACAATTCATCTTTTAAAAATGAACTATATTGACTATTCATTGAACAAAACTATATAATTGGTAAAATATAAAACCTCTGTTGTATTTAACCAACAGAGGTTTATATATTCTATAGATTCATTATGCGCTTATTAATCTTCAAAGCTCCCGGCGGGATACAAGGGGAACCTGCCTATCAATGCTTCAGCCTTTTTCCTGCAGTCGGCCAGATTGGCTTCATCCTCCGGTGCCGAGGCCACCCGGTTCATTATCTCTGCAATCTCCTTGACTTCAGCTTCCTTCAAACCGCGCTGGGTGATGGAGGTAACACCGATCCTCACGCCGCTGGTAACAAAGGGGGATGCCGGGTCAAAGGGGATCTGGTTCTTGTTTACAGTTATTCCTACACTATCAAGGGCTGTTTGGAACAGCTTCCCGCTTATGCTCTTGGATCTCAGGTCCACCATTACTATATGGTTGTCCGTTGTACCGCTTACTATGCGGAAGCCGTGCTTTGTCAGCTCATTGGCCAGGGTCTTTGCATTTACGAGTATCTGCTTCATGATGCTGTGGAACTCGTCGGAAGCGGCATATTTCATCGACCATGCCTTTGCCGCCATGGTCGTAAGGTGCATTGAGCCTATTGAGCCCGGGAATACACCTTTATCGATCAGCTTTGCATGCTCCTGCTTGCAGAGGATGAATCCGCTTCTCGGTCCGCAGAAGGTCTTGGTAGTTGAAGAAGTAACAAAGTCTGCATGAGGTACAGGACTTGGTATTACACCGGCAGCAACCAGGCCGCTTACATGGGCCATGTCAACCATGAAGTATGCGCCGACAGCCTTTGCAATTCCGCTGATTCTTTCATAATCTATCAATCTCGGGTATGAGCTGCCCCCTGCTATTATAAGCTTGGGCATTATTTCTTTTGCCTTTTTCTCCAGCTCTTCATAATCTATCATTTCTGTTTCAGGATTCACACCGTAAAAATCATAGCTGTATACCTTGGAAAGGAAATTGACCGGACTTCCGTGAGTCAGATGCCCTCCCTGGTCAAGCCTCATGCTGAGAACCTTGTCGCCGGGCTTCAGAATAGCTGCATAGACTCCATAATTTGCCGAGGATCCTGAATAAACCTGGAAGTTTACATGCTCAGCGCCATATACTGCCTTGGCACGTTCGATTCCCAGAAGCTCCAGCCTGTCTGCTTCATGGGCGCCTGCCTGGAAACGTCCGCCTACATAACCCTCAAGGGTCTTGTTGGTGAAGATGGAGCCTGATAATTCCATTACCTCCAGTGGGGCTGTGCTTTCTGATGCGATCATCTCAATATTGTGCTCCTGGCGTTTCAGCTCGTCGGCGACTATTTCATAGAGCTCCGGATCACTTATACGGGTATTTTTTAGCATTTTATCCACCTCTCTCTTTCTTGTTATCCTCTGTAATATTCATTAACAGCCAGTAGTTCTTATAAAATTCACATGCTTTGCCTTACATTATTATATACTGATTTTTATGTGTAATTCAATTATTACAAACCTTGTGAATTTTTGAAATCAACTAAATTGACTATTTATTGAACAAAACTGCAATAGCCCGTCAAACCGGCATATATAAAATACAGATTTAACTTATTGCGCCGGCATAATAAGTTAAATTCAGTAACATTTTGTACGAATTATTCATATATTAATAAATATCTGATTATTGCTGCAGCCCGGCAGGAAAACCCCAAAATTCGGCGAAATATAAATGCATGACATAACGCACGCAGTCCAGCTTTTATTGAATAGTACGATTCGCAGCATCAGGGAAAACCTTTCGCACTATTGAGCAGAATATGATGAATTTAGTGCGAAGCATTCAACTCCAAAAATAAAGGAGGATAAAATTATGAGTTTTCTAAAAAATCTTCAGGAAAAAGCCGTCAGTACAGCAAAAGTAGCGGCAAATAAATCTCAGGATCTGGTTGAAATAGGTAAGCTTAAGCTCCAGATCACACAGCTTGAAGGAGATATCAAGAAACTGAAATTTGACATGGGCGAGTTGGTTTACAATGCATTCTCCGCAGATTCAGAATTTCCTACAGAAGAAGTAACCAAGCTGGGTGGAGAAATATCAGCCAAATATGCTGCTATTGAAGAAACAAAAGCAAAAATACAGGAAGTTCAGCAGGACTAAATTATAATACGCAGCGGACACCGTTCCTTTGAAGAGGGGCGGTGTCTTTTTTATATTCCTAGGTATTTTGTATACATTATATTGAATATTTATCCATAATATATCAATTAATCCTGGTATAAGCGCATGGTTCGGGACGCATGCCGTCCATGCGGGCAAATATTTTATAATTGCTGAAATACCTATTGTCTTTAGTTTTTTCATGTGCTAGAATATCTAGTAAATTCAATACTTGTGCAGCATTTATGTGCTTATATATATGCATATTTATGCTATTAGATTTGCAGATTTATATGACCTATAAGTATAACACAATCTGACTTTTTATCTATAAAAGCCTTTTATAACAGTAATTATGATATTTATTCCTTATTATAAAATTCTGGCATACCGATAAGTCAGGGCAACACCAGAAAATATTATTGTTTTTATTTAAATTATTTTAAATCATTAATAAAGGAGTCGTTGTAATGGATAGCAAGATCTTTAAAAAATCAAATCTTCCAAACGGGCTTTCGGTCATTCTCGAGCAGAGCCCCAACCTTATAGTTCCCGAAAGCAGGGAGCATCTGCTCCAGCTTGCTCTGGGGGATAAGGACAATATGGTTTATGAAGTGGCATACGATATCCCGGGCAACGGAAGGATCGTTGAAGCTTCTGTCGCCAGATGCAAGAATGGTGCTGTAGTGAATTACACTGACATTTATATGAGGCGCAGAGACCCTGACTGTATGGTAATTGCCGATGACGAGGACACCGACAAGCCAAGGTACGACGAACTATACGGAGAGAGCTTCGACTCCTTGAGGAAGACTACCCTTGATTGGCTGAAGGAGCAGGAGCTCATTGTTATGCCTTTTATGTCGGGAGGACCTGAGCTGGGCTATCCCAGCCTTCTTGTAGCTCCCTCCAATGCAGGCTTTTTTGCTGCCGCCCTTGCGGACATACAGGGCTTCATCCCGAAGAAGGAAATACCCAAGGACTTTGCCCCAAAGGCGGTTATATATCTGGCACCGCCCTTCAGGCATACTCACTTTGAGGGAAAGCAGATAGTGGTACACAACAGGCTCAAGGACATGCATGAGCTTTTTTCCTACAATCTGTATCCGGGACCCAGTGCAAAAAAGGGCATATACAGCGTACTGCTGAACTTCGGCGAGTTTGAAGGCTGGCTGACGGCCCACGCCTCAACAGTAAGAGTAATAACCCCCTATGATAATATCATCACTATAATGCATGAGGGCGCCAGCGGCGGCGGAAAGAGCGAAATGCTCGAGGAGATCCACAGGGAGCCTGACGGACGGATACTGCTGGCACAGAACACCACCACCGAAGAAAAATTCTACATGGAGATCAGCGATACCTGTGAGCTTCAGCCGGTTACCGACGATATGGCCCTGTGCCATCCGTCACTGCAGAACGACAGCGACAGGCTTGTAGTAAAGGATGCGGAGCAGGGCTGGTTTCTCAGGATCAATCATATAAACCAGTACGGTGTGGATCCGCATTATGAGAGGCTCTGCATACATCCGAAGGAGCCGCTGATATTCCTCAATATAGATGCTGCACCAGGTTCGACCTGCCTTATATGGGAGCATACGATGGATGAGCCCGGCAAGCCTTGTCCCAATCCAAGGGTTATAATGCCCAGAAGGTTTATGCCGGATGTGGTGGATGAGCCTGTAGAAATAGATGTAAGAAGCTTCGGGGTGAGGACTCCTCCCTGCACAAGGGAAAACCCCACCTACGGCATCATCGGCCTGATGCACATACTTCCCCCCGGACTTGCGTGGCTTTGGAGGCTTGTAGCCCCCAGAGGCCATGGCAATCCAAGCATAATGGAGACCAAGGGCATGAGCAGCGAGGGCGTAGGCTCCTATTGGCCCTTTGCCACAGGCAAGCGCGTAGACCAGGCGAACCTCTTGCTTGAGCAGATATTGGAGACCTTGAATACAAGATATGTCCTTATCCCCAACCAGCATATAGGCGTTTACAAGGTGGGCTTCATCCCACAGTGGATAGCAAGGGAATACCTGGCAAGACGCGGCAGCGCCAAGTTCAGGCCGGAGCATCTGGTTGAATCCCGCTGCCCGATACTTGGGTATTCACTGGAAAACCTCAAGCTGGACGGAAAATATATCAGAAAGAGCTACCTGCAGCCCAATCTCCAGTCTGATCTGGGTGTTGAAGCCTATGATGCAGGCGCAAGGATATTGACCGACTTCTTCAAGTCTGAGCTTGACCAATACCTGACACGCAGGTTGAACCCAATAGGCAGGAAGCTTATCGAGTGCTGCATGAATGATGGAAAAATTGAAGACTATATGGACATAATACCTATAAGGCTTTAAGCAAAATGAGCTTGCGTTCTCTGACGTAAGCTCATTTTAATTTTCATAAGGCCCTGCAGTTTTTCGAGAAATATACAGCTTTTATTAATGTCGATGTAAAGATACTTCACAATAAATAATTCTTATTATTGGATAATATATATTGACACATATCCCAAATAGAGGTATATTATAGATAGAAGGAAGTAATAACTTGATAAACGGAGGTGCCATCATGAAAAAGTTAATGAATAGAATACTCGATGTATTCAAAAGAAGAGATGGAAAAGAGTCTCAGATTAAAGATATTTACAAAGTCTGCATATCAGCTTCGGAGGAATTGGGCAACTACTGCAAGCTGGAAGGCTACAGCAGTAAATGATGCAGATTGACCCGCTGACACAAAAGGAAAGAATGCTTTAACCTTTCCTTTGATATATGGCTGACGACAGGCAAAACTGTCGTCAGCCTTTTAAATTCAATTACCGCCTGACAGCCTTATCCATCTTGCCTGGTACGGCAGCATCCGGATACTGCTTCCGTTCACTTCTTCACCGGATATTATGTCAATTCCGCAGCATTTATATCCTATCGCGTACTCGCTGTCTGAAACATTTACTATGACAATGATTTTTTCATCCCTACCTTTATTGTGCCTTATAAAGCAAAAGGCTCTTTCATCAAGAAACAGCACCTTCTGGGCTGCAGCAGGGGAAAATGCCGGCTGCCGCCTTCTCAGCCTTATAAGCCTTGAAAACTCCCTGAATACCATGCTCCTTATATTTCCGCCGTCCTCAAGCTCCCGGCAAAGCTTTTCATAGCTCAGCTTTTCCCTGTTGATCCTCCTGTTTATCCCGGACTTCTCCGCTCCCTCGTACCAATTGCGGGAGCCCAGCAGGCTGTGTATATATATCCCCGGGACCCCTGCTGCCGACAGCAGTATTGCCTGGGCGGCCAGGAAACGGTCCGCTCTTTTTCTGTCATCAGGGGAGGCCGGGTCAGTCAGTGCATCCATATAGCTTATGTTAAGCTCGTAGGGTGTTTGGGAACCATCCCTTTCCGACCTGTAGCTTATTTTCCCCCCATGCCTCAGAGCTGCCTTTATCATCATTTCCTTTTCAACCGCAGTCAGTATGCCTTCAACAGGCCTTATCCCTATGCCGTCATGGGAAGCCAGGAAGTTGAAATAGGCAGTGCCCTCCGCCAGAGGCGTTTCTTCCAGGGACTCGGCCCATTTGCCCAGCTTCAGAGCATTTCCGCTGATAAAGGAAAAAAGTACAAGGGGAGGGAGCGGGAATTGGTATACCATATGAGCCTCATCGCTGCCGTTCCCGAAATAGCTTATGTTGTCCCGGTGGGGCACATTGGTTTCGGTTATGAGTATGGTACCGGGAAAAACCACGTCCAATACCGCACGCATAAGCTTTACTACCTGATGGGTCTCCGGAAGGTGCATGCAGCAACTTCCCTTTTCCTTCCAGACGAAGCCTACGGCATCAAGCCTTATGAAGCGTGCACCCTTATATGCATAGGACAGCAGCACCTCCAATATTTCCAGCAGCAGCTCCGGGCTTTTGAAATTCAGGTCTATCTGGTCATCGCTGAAGGTGGTCCATACATGCTTTTTGCCTTCCCTTGTTTCAAAAGAAGTTATGAGAGGCACTGTCCTGGGCCTTGTGACCATGCTGTAGTCCTCCTCCGGGTCTGCCTCTATGAAATACTCCCTATACTTGCCCTCACAATCCAGAAAGCCCCGGAACCACTTGCTGGACCTGGATATATGGTTCACAACCGCGTCAAACATCAGATCATAATCGGCGGCCAGGCTTTTTACATCCTCCCAGGTGCCCAGCTCCCCGCTGACACTATGGTAATCCGAAACTGAGAAGCCGTCGTCCGAGGTGCTTGGATACATGGGGAGTATGTGGATCGCAGTTATGGTATCCTTCAGATACCTGTCCGCGAAGCTCTTTAAAGTGCTTAGAGGCGCATCCCCCTTTCCCCCTATGGAATCACCATAGGTTATCATCATAACATCATTCTCATTCACCCAACCCTTGGAGGCTGCGCGTGCCTTTGATCTCCAGATGCCGGCAAGCTGCATTATGCTTTCATATACCTCCGGGCCTTTATCCCTGTAAAGAGCCGCGGTCAGCTCACTGATTCGGTACATACCCCACCTCTTCTCTTTTAATAGCAAGCCCGGTTCTCAGTATATATTCCCGCCCATATACCTTGAGCCGGGTTTCACCCTTGTCCCGGGAAGTAACGGCTACACCGTCCCTGGAAGCATCCACCAGCAGCTTTCTGCCCCTCCAGTATATGCTGTAGCTCATCCGGGACCACTCTTCAGGCAGCATAGGGTCCAGCTCCAGTTGTCCCTCATTGTTGAAAAAGCCTCCGAAGCCCATTACAGCCGCCATCCATATTCCGCCCATAGCTGCTGCATGTATCCCTGCGTCGGAGGACACGGGATTCTGTCCCATATCTATGCCGCAGGCAGCCTTGAAGAAGCTGTAGCCATGACCGGTATTTTTGAAATAACAGGCAGCCAGACTGTGTACAGCACTGCTCAGGGAGGAATCATGTATTGTACGCTTCTCATAATATTCCCAGGAGGCTTTCATGGTCCTTTCATCAAACAGCCTTCTCATGGTGCAGAGCAGCATGACGACATCAGCCTGCTTGAGTACCTGCAGGTCAACAATCTGGCTCCTGGTATAATCCAGGAGTATGCTCTGCTTGATATTATCATCTCTGTATTTTCCGATATCGATCTCCTTCTTGCCCAGAAAGGTATCGTCCTGGGGTATGATCCCGTTGGCATCGGCTTTGGGCAGATACAGCTTTTCTGCGGCAGACAGATATCTATGATACCTTTTATCCAGCCCCAGCTTGCCATCCAGACGCCTGAACAGCTCAGGCTGCTCACCGGCCAGCCTGTCATAAAGCTTAAGGGCCGTTGTTATTACATAATGCGCCATATAATTGGTATATGCATTGTTGTCGATGTGCTCTGTATATTCATCAGGGCCTATCACATCCCTTATTTCATACCGGCCCTTCCCTTCGTTCCAGGCAAGCCTGCTGCACCAGAACCATGCACATTCAAAAATCATCTCATAGCCGCAGTCCTTCATAAAAGCTTCATCCCCGGTGGAAAGATAGTACTGCCATACCACATAGGCTATATCAGCCGTTATATGGTGCTCCTTTATACCTGCCCACACCCGGGTAGGCTTGCCTGTAATCACATTCAAGGCAGCCCATTCCGGGGTCTCTTCCTCTCCGGTAAATGCTGTCTCCCAGGGATACATCGCACCCTCAAAGCCGTATTCCGCCGCTTTCTTCCTGGCACCCTCCAGGTTGTTGTACCTGTATGTGAGCAGCTGCCTGGCTATCCGGGGTGAATTATACTGGAAGTATGGGAGCATGAACATTTCGGTATCCCAAAATACATGCGCCTTGTAGCCTTCCCCAGTCAGCCCCTTAGCCCCTATGCTGAACCTTTCGTCATGCGCCGGAGTTGCTATAAGAAGATGGTATTGCGCAAACCGTAATGCGAGCATATCTTCATTATTTCTGCTTTGAATATCTATTTTCACCGAGTCCCAATAAGCGCCCCACTTCTCTCTGCTTCTTCCGAACAGTACATGGTAACCCTCTTCAAGCATTTCCTTCAGGTATTCCAGGGAATGCCCTTTTAGCGCTTCCAGACTGTAGTCCTTTATATATTCCTTATCCCTTGAGGTAAAGGCGACCGCTATCTTCTCAAAGGTCATACCTGTATCCTTTTTTGCCCGGAATTCATAAAGGCCGAAGAGCTTCCTCCGGTCCACTCCATATTCTGCCGCTTCAGATATTGCCTGTGCCGGATCGTTCCCGGCATAGCCCCTGCAGCCGCAGCTGATTACAAAATCTATACGTGATTCGGTAGTCGTCTGCACCAGCTGCATGAATTTCCTGTCGTATACACGCTTCTCTCCCTCTGCGAAGTGCTGGCTTCCCGAATTGGTCATCCTTCCGTCTATGCCTGTCCTTATTCTTATAACCGCATCTCCGGTCATCGGAGTTATAGTCAGCCTGAAGGCCGTCACATGCAGGTCGGAAAGGGATACAAAGCGTCTGAACACAAGGCGGAAGCTTTCACCCCCAGGGCTTTCCCACAGTACCTCCCTCACAAGCTCCGCTTCCTTCAGGTTAAGGTACCTGGAATATTCCACGACTTTACCGGTATCCATGGTAAACAGACCGGAGTTCAGATATATCTGCATCTCTGTAAAATCGGCTGCATTGGGCAGCTCTGTAACCTCTCCCGGATGGAAGCGGTTATAGGGCCCTGCAACAAAAAAATCCCTTGTCTGTCCCACATAGGTCTCCTCCAGAGCGGAACGCACCCCAAGGTAACCGTTTCCCAGAGCCATTATGCTTTCGCACTTGCCCTGGTACCTGGAATCGAATTTATCCTCGCACAGGATCCAGCTCCGGTATTCTCCCACGCCTTTGTCATATCTAAGCATAATGTCCTCCCATGCTACCATTTCACCGGCTGTCCCGTCTCAGAGGAGCTGTACAAAGCATCAATAAGCCTTTGTATAACGACGCTTTCTTCAGCCTTGTAAAGCGGCTGCCTGTTACATACACAACTGTTTATAAAATCCGAAATGCTTTCATACCATTTATCTGCTTCCTTCAGATGCGGAAACTCTATATCGGTAAGTGCCGTATCCGATTCTGAGAATACCTGGAGCGGGAACAATGTAGCTCCCGATTTTTCTCCGAACAGGTGAACGTTCATTACCGACGCTTCCTTCATATTCAAGGCAAAAGCAGTCTCCAGATTCAGTGTGGCTCCATTCTTGAAGCGGATGAAACCGAAAAGGGAGTCCTCAACAGTAAAATTAGTGTGGTCCCAGGACCCCATAAGCCCTATACCCGGCCTGTTCCCTATCTTGCGATGGGCTCCTGCCGCCACATAATCCGGCTCCGGAAAACCCATAAGGTACATTGCCGTGTCAAGCATATGTATCCCTATATCAATAAGGGGGCCTCCCCCCTGTATTTCTTTATTTATAAAGCTGCCCCAGCCGGGTATGCCTCGCCTCCGAACGGCCTGGACCCTGGCGGCATATATTTCCCCGAAGTCCCCCCTGTTTATAAGCCCTTTCAGCTCCTTTACC
>JAEXXN010000113.1 GCA_023405875.1 Bacillota bacterium
CATGGAACGGTGAGGATATGAAGGAACGGTGCAAACCGTTCCTTGTCGTATAAATAAGGAAATGAGGGGTAAATATGGAGAAGGTTAAGACAAATGCCATGAGGCTTCTTGACAAGGCGGGCATACGTTATGATACATATACCTATGACCATGGTGACGGCCTGATCGATGGGATTTCGGTGGCAAGTAAAATTGGGCAGCCGGTGGAACAGGTATACAAAACCCTTGTAGCACAGGGTGCAAGCAGGGAGTATTTTGTTTTCATCATTCCTGTGGCAGAAGAGCTTGATCTGAAAGCAGCTGCAAGGGCAGTAGGAGAAAAGTCTGTTGAGATGCTCAAGGTGGCGGATATCAACAAGGTCACGGGCTATATACGCGGAGGCTGCTCACCCCTGGGAATGAAGAAGGATTACAGGACGGTGCTGGACAGTTCCTGTGAAGGCCTGGATACGATAATTATAAGTGCCGGGAAAATCGGACATCAGATACAAGTAAATCCGATGGACCTTATAAAGCTGATTCGCTGCAAAACAGAAGGTGTTACTATAAAACGAGCTTGATGCTGTGGAGGTCAAACATGAAAAAGCCGATGATCGGTGTTTTACCGTTATATGATGTAAAACTGGAAAGCTACTGGATGCTGCCGGGCTATATGGAGGGGATAGAAGCAGCGGGAGGAATCCCTGTGATGCTGCCTTTGACCTCGGATCCCGGGACCATCAGGTCCATTGCAGATACCTTCGACGGCTTTCTTTTCACAGGAGGCCAGGATATAGTCCCGGATATATATGGGGAAAAGCCGGAAGCCTTTTGCGGAAAGCCCTGCCACGAGCGGGACAGTATGGAGGAGCTTCTTTTTAAACAGATTCTCCTGCTTGACAAGCCTGCATTTGGGATATGCAGAGGACTTCAGCTGTTCAATGCCCTGCTTGGGGGGACACTGTACCAGGACATCCCTTCCCAGGTGCAGTCGGAGAACCGGATAAACCATAGCCAGAAGCCGCCGTATGACAAGCCGGTACATGAGGTTTACATAGACAGGGAATCCCCGCTTTATCAGCTTCTGGAGCTTGATTCCATGCCGGTAAACAGCTATCATCACCAGGGTATAAAGACGCTGTCGGAGCGGCTGAAGGCTGCTGCAAAGGCAGGGGACGGGATGATTGAAGCAGTTTATATGCCGGAGAAAAGCTTCGTCCGGGCAGTGCAGTGGCATCCCGAATTCATCTATAAAGCGGATGACAACAACCTGAAGCTGTTCATTGAGTTTGTAAATAGATGCGGGCACAGCCTATAGGCACTTATTGGAGGAGGTGAAAGCTGAATGAAAAACAGATACATATCAAAAAGATATTGGAAGGATATATCTACGCCTATGGGCGAAAGCGGAGCACTTTTACGGCAATATGACGATCTTATCAATTTCAGCCTTGGGGATCCGGATTACAATACCGATGAACGGATCGTAAATGCAGCCTTTGAGGATGCCAGAAACGGTCATACACATTATACCGATTTTTTTGGAGATATTGAGCTGAGGGAAGAAATATGCAGGTATCACAAGAGCCAATACGATAATGACTACAGCCTGAGCGAGTGCATGGTGACAACCAGCGGCTGCCATGCCATGTGGCTGGTGCTGGAGGCGATACTTGACGATGGAGATGAAGTGATTATACATGAGCCCTATTTCACACCATACCCGCAGCAGATAAGGCTGGCCAGAGGCGTGCCGGTTTCACTGGAAACCTATGAGGAAGAGGGGTTCCAGATAAATACCGACAGGTTGAGGGCTTTGATAACCAATAGGACAAAGGCCCTGATACTTAATACTCCCAACAATCCCACAGGAACCTGCTTCAACAGGGATACTATGGAACGGATAGCTGAAATAGCCTGTGAATATGATCTGTTGGTCATAGCCGATGATATCTATACAGCCTTCAGCTACGTAAGCCCCTTTGTACCCATGGCGACCCTGGAGGGTATGAAGGAAAGGACCATAACCATATGCAGCTTTTCCAAGGATTATGCAATGACCGGCTGGAGGATCGGCTATGTACTTGCTCCTGATTTTATCATACAGACAATCAAGGACATAAATGAAAACAATGTATTTACGGCACCTTCAATTTCGCAGAGGGCAGCCCTGCATGCCTTGAAAAAGAGGGCGGAGGTACAGCCCGGTATGATTGAGGAATACAGAAAGCGCATGTACTATGCCTATGAGAGGATCACTGCCATTCCAAACATGTCTGTGCTTTATCCCCAGGGGAGCATTTATCTTTTCGTAAACATTAAGAAGACAGGCTTAAGCTCTGTTGAGGCAGCCGACCTGATACTCAAGGAGGCCCATGTGCTTGTACTGCCGGGGATTGCCTTCGGCGCCTGCGGGGAAGGGTACATAAGGATAGCGGTTACTGTAGGCCTGGATAAGCTGGAGGAGGCTTTTGACAGGATCAGCAGGCTGGAGATATTCAGGGGATAGGCTGTAGTCAAACAGCCTGCCCCAGTGCAATTCTCTCATAGTGCTTGTAAAGGGAGTGGAACTTACCCGAGTAGTGTTTTTTCCACGGCTTTTGCTTACCGCAGAAGTGGATTATGCAAGTGTTATAAATTATATAGTCCATGTCATGCTTGCCGTTGGATAAGATTTTATAATAGTTATAGTACCTGGGATCATAATTATAGAGGAGCTCATCCACCGGCTTGATGCTTTTGGAATACAGTGCATTCAGTACGTCCTGGTCCGGGAGTATGAGAGTGCTTTTGTTTTTTTCAACAAAATCAAATATCTCCTTTTCATCTATTACCTCCCTCTGAAGCTCCAGGTTAAAAAGGAGGACTCCTGAGTTATAGTAGGCTTCTATGTCATAAGGCCGGAGCCTTAACCGGTTTATACTTTTGACCGATACCCTGTCATGGTAGGCAGCTGCAAAAAGACTGCCCTCAAGAGGCGTATCGTAAAGCCTCCTTATACTGTTTATTATCAATATATCGGGGTCAAGGTACAGTATCCTGTCCATATCAGCGGGCAGGAACTTTGAAGCCAACAGCCTGTAATACATTTCTTTGGAGTAATGCATAACCACAGGTGCATCCTTGAAATAATCGTCCTTAATGAAAATTACATGCAGCTTGTGGCCCTCCTGGCTCATAATATCTTCTACCTGCTTCAGATCTTCATCTGTCAGGCTTGAATGCATGATATAAAGGTCGAAACGTTCCTTGGGATTGTTTATAAAAAGGGATCTCAGCATGACCTTCAGCGGATTAAGGTAATTTGAATTCAAAGTAACAAGTATATTCATGGCATATCTCCTTTTATATCCTAAAGGTTTCTTTACGGGTAATAAGCTGCCTGAGCTTCTCCAGGTTGGCAACCATACCGTCCAATTCTTCCTGGGAGGCTTTGTTCAAAAACTGATTGAAATACCCCTCCACACTTAAGTCAAAATCCTTCTTAAGTTCATAAGCTTTTGGTGCCAGCTTTACCTTGACGATCCTTCTATCCTCAGTGCTCCTGACTCTCTCGGCAAAGTCGGCATTTTCCAGCCTGTCCACTATGCCGGAGATGTTACTGTCGGCAAAACCCATGGCGGCGGCGATCTCGCTTATTTTCATCTCCTTATGCTTGTCCAGCAATGTCAATACAAGTATCTGCGAAGAGGTCAACGACCACTTGGCGAAATACTCCTCCAGATTTTTATGAAAAACGGAATTGACCTCATTCAACAGGTCGAATATTCTTCTTCCGATAGATACTTCCATTTCGCTCAACTCCTTAATAAGAACATATATAATGCGAGATACTTGTCATAGTAATATTTATCATGATAAATATATTTTAAAGTATCTTCATAGTAATGTCAAATGCAGGGAACGGTTCATAACCGTTCCGGGAATAATAACGACTAAATTGTACACAAAATGTCGGATATGTAAATGCAGCTTCTGATATTCTATTGATGAAAGGGAGGACATAGGAATGGATATGCTGAAGGATATGAACAGAGCTCTGGATTACATTGAAGAGAACCTCACTGGGGACATTGACTTTAAGGAGGTTGCCAGGCTGGCTTTTTGCTCGGAATATCACTTTAAAAGGATGTTTTCCTTTCTCGCAGGAATTACACTGTCCGAGTATATCCGGCACAGGCGCCTTACTCTTGCCGCCTTTGAGCTGAACAGCAGCGACATCAGGGTCATTGATGCTGCAGTCAAATATGGATATAGCTCTGCCGATGCTTTTACAAGAGCCTTTCAGGGCCTGCACGGGCTTACGCCCTCAGAAGCCAGAGGGAATGGAAGACTGCTGAAAGCCTATCCCCGGATGACCTTCCAGTTAACAATAAAGGGAGGGATTGAAATGAACTATAGGCTTGAAGAAAAAGAAGCATTCCGAATAGTTGGAATCATGAAAAGAGTTCCAATAGTATTTAATGGGGTAAATCCTGAGATCGCAGAAATGTGGGAAAGTCTGGATGAGGAGAAAATAAAAAAGCTTAAGGCGCTTTCCGATATGGAGCCCTCGGGGATCATAAGCGCATCGGCAAACTTTTCCGAAGATAGAATGAAGGAAAATGGTGGGCTGGACCATTATATAGGCGCGGCAACCACCAGGGAATGCCCTGATAATATGGAACAGCTCGATGTACCGGCCTCAAGCTGGGCTGTATTCGAAGCGGTGGGACCGTTTCCCGGTACACTTCAGAATGTCTGGGGGCGTATCTACTCCGAATGGTTCCCATCCTCGG
>JAEXXN010000139.1 GCA_023405875.1 Bacillota bacterium
GCATTATATACATGGCGGCGTAGCTCAGTTGGCTAGAGCATTCGGTTCATACCCGAACGGTCGTTGGTTCGAATCTGACCGCCGCTACCATTGAATATATCACTCAGACTCAGGTCTGAGTTTTTTCATTTAAAAATTCAATATATTCATTTCCCCAGGCCTCCAAAGCCTTCATAACCGGCTTAAACCTTTCTCCCATATCGCTTAACGAATATTCTACCTTGGGCGGTATCTGATTATATACCGTCCTTATTATCAATCCATCCTTCTCTAATACTCTGAGCTGCTTGGTCAGCGTAGCCTGGGTAAGCTTCGGAAGCTCCCTTTGCAATTCACTGAACCTCATGGTTTTATTTGATAAAAGAAATAAAACGATCAATGTCCATTTTCCCGAAAGCAGCTTCTGCGCCGTAATATAAGGGCATATACCAAAATCATCTTCTTTCATGCTTATCCTCCCACAGTATCTTTTCATATACTTAGTATCATATAAGATTGTACTTGAACTTTCTATGGTATATAGTAAAATAATATCGAACGGAGAGCCAAAGGTCAAGCAAATACATACCAGGGAGGTTTTTTAATGAAGGAAGTATATGATTTTTTAAAGAAGTGCCAGACATATTACCTTGCAACTGTTGAGGCTGACCGGCCGAAGGTGCGCCCTTTCGGAACGGTAGACGTATTTGAGGGCAAGCTCTATATCCAGACAGGCAAAGTAAAGAATGTTTCCAGGCAGATGCAGGCAAATCCCCAAATCGAAATCTGTGCCATGGACGGCGACCGGTGGATCCGAGTCGAAGCAACCGCCGTAAGGGATGACAGACTGGAAGCAAAGCAGCACATGCTGGACGAATATCCGACTCTGCAGGGAATGTATAAAGCAGATGACGGTAATACCGAAGTGTTGTACCTGAAGGATGCCACAGCCACGATTTACTCCTTCACAGCCGAACCACGTGTAATCAGGTTTTAAAGCATCATCGGAGAGTAAAACTAAAAAGGGACTGTTGTACAATTGTACAACAGTCCCTTGATATTATCTGCTTATAGTAGTACCGGTTTTGCCTGCAATACCGTCCTTTGCTTTTTCAAGCAAGGTTATAAGTGCGGTACGGCCTTCTTTTGATGCTGCAAATTCCACGGCTGCCTGTACCTTGGGGAGCATGGAGCCCTTTGCGAAATGTCCCTGACTGATATACTCCTTTGCTTCCTCGACGCTTAAATGCTCCAGCCATTTGACGTCAGGCTTGTTGAAGTTGATAGCGACCTTTTCAACTGCCGTAAGGATGATCAGATAATCTGCATCAAGCTCCTGGGCCAGGAGGCAGCTTGCAAAGTCCTTGTCGATAACGGCGCCGGCGCCCTTTAAATGGTTTCCCTCAAGAGTAACGGGAATTCCACCGCCTCCGGAGGCTATGACTACCTGGCCTGCATCAACCAAGGCCTTTATTGCGCCTATCTCGATGATCTCAGCCGGCTTGGGGGAGGCAACCACTCTTCTGTAGCCTCTGCCTGCATCCTCCTTCATGATATAGCCGTATTTGGCTGCAACCTCATCAGCCTCTTCCTTTGTAAAGAATTGACCGATGGGCTTTGTAGGATTCTGAAATGCCGGGTCGGAAGCATCCACGCGGACTTGTGTTACCATTGTTGCTACGGGAATATCCTTTTTGCGGTTCAATAACTCTTCGCGGAGTGCATTCTGCAGGTCATAGCCGATATAAGCCTGACTCATAGCCACACATACTGAAAGAGGGATCTGGGGTTGTGTTTTATCGACCTTGCTGAGCTCTGTCATTGCGTTGCTTATCATGCCCACCTGGGGTCCGTTTCCATGGGATATAACTACCTGATTACCTTCAACAATAAGATCTACAATGGACCTGGCGGTGATTTTGACCGCTTCCATCTGCTCGGCAAGGTTATTGCCAAGGGCATTGCCGCCTAGTGCAATGACAATTCTTTTACCGTACAATGTGAATCCCTCCAATTATATTATTTCATCATTCTATGAGTATCAGCCATTTCCAATTTTGTAAGTAAAGCTGCGGGATCTTTGAATTTGCTCAGGAAGATCATAGCGGCAATTATATAGGGCTTGAAGCCTGCCTCTTTGTAAAGAGGGGTGCGGTAACGGTCGAATACCGTTGCATCTACCTCCCCTTCCTTGCAGCTCACACCGGTGATGTCAGCCGGCAGGCAGTGGAGATAAAGCGCTTTGCCTTCTTTGGTCATTTCCATTAACTCTTCGGTGCAGGTCCAATCCTTATGCTGTGCATTCTGTGCCAATAATTCCTTTTCCAGTGCTTTTATACCTTCGGTATCACCCTGTCCATAAAGCTCGGTGCGCTTTTCCATAGCCGCAAAGGGAGCCCAGCTCTTGGGATAAACTATATCTGCATCCTTGAAGGCTTCAGCCATGCTGTTTGTTTTTGTAAAGGAACCACCGGAGGCAGCCGCATTTTTTCTGGCTACTTCTTCAACCTCTGGCATCACCTCATAACCCTCCGGATGAGCAAGCACTACCTCCATACCCATACGTGTCATAAGGCCGATAACGCCCTGGGGTACAGACAGGGGCTTTCCGTAGGAGGGTGAATAAGCCCAGGTCATAGCAAGCTTTTTACCCTTAAGGTTCTCTACTCCGCCGAATTCGTGGATGATGTGAAGCATATCAGCCATACACTGTGTCGGATGGTCTATATCACACTGGAGATTTACAAGGGTCGGCCTCTGCTCCAATATCCCGTCCTCATTCCCCTGCTTTACTGCTTCGGAAAATTCGCGCATGTAGGCATTTCCCTTTCCGATGTACATATCATCACGTATACCTATGACATCAGCCATGAAGGAAATCATATTTGCAGTTTCACGGAGAGTCTCGCCGTGGGCAACCTGGGATTTTCCCTCCTCGAAATCCTGTACCTCCAGGCCGAGCAGGTTGCAGGCAGAGGCGAAGGAAAAGCGGGTACGGGTGGAGTTGTCCCTGAATATTGAGATTCCCAGGCCGCTCTCAAACACCTTTGTTGAAATGTTATTTTCTCTCATATAACGGAGAGCGTCGGCAACAGTCCATACCGCTTCAAGCTCATCCTCTGTTTTTTCCCAGGTCAGGAAAAAGTCATTATTGTACATTTCCTTAAAGTTTAATTTGTTAAGCTTATCAATATAATCCTGTAGTGTTTTCATATTCTCTCTCCTTTTATTTGCAATATATAGACGGCATTGCTGCATATACCGCTGCGCATTTTACCAGGTCTGCCTTCCAGGTCTTTTCATTGGGTGCGTGGGCTTGTGCTTCCTTGCCGGGGCCGAAGCCTATGCACGGGATGCCGAAACGTCCCATTATGGATACTCCGTTGGTTGAGAAGGTCCACTTATCTACCAGGGGTTCGCCGTACATTCCCTTATAGGCTTCCACAACAGCCTGTGTGGCCGGGTGGTCTTCCGGGATTACCCAGGTAGGGAAATAACAGTCTGTAGGATATACAAGGCCTGTATAGCTTGGTCTGTCATATTTGTACATGGATACCACTGCCTTGTGCTTCTGAACTGAAGGTAATGCACGGATATCCTCCAATGCCGACTGATAGGTTTCGCCATCGGTCAGTCTGCGGTCGATGGAGATGGCACACATATCGGCAACAGCACAGCGTGACGGTGAAGTGAAGAAGGTTTCCGATACGGCCAGGGTGCCCTTGCCGAGGAATGGATCAAAATGGAGCCTGTCATTCAGGTCACGGACCTCCAAAAGTATGTCGGCCATTTTATATATTGCATTATCACCGCGCTCCGGGGCAGAACCGTGGCAGGAGATTCCCTGTACCTCCACGCGTATTTCCATGCGTCCCCTCTGTCCACGGTAGATATTGCCGTCGGTAGGCTCTGTGATGACTACGAATTCCGGCCTTACCTTATCCTCATTGATTATATACTGCCAGCACAGTCCGTCACAGTCTTCCTCCTGGACTGTACCTGTTACCAGCACGGTATATTTATCGCCTATAAGTCCCAGGTCCTTCATGATCTTTGCGCCATATACCGAAGAAACGATACCGCCCAACTGGTCTGAAGTACCTCTCCCGCCGATTTCAGTCTCTGTTTCAAAGCCTTCGTAGGGGTCGAATTCCCAGTTTGACCTGTTTCCTATACCCACTGTGTCGATGTGCGCATCGTAAGCAATAAGAGTTTTGCCCGTTCCCATGTAACCAAGCACATTACCCATGGGATCGATCTCCACCCTGTCAAAGCCTACAGCCTTCATTTCCTCTGCAATACGGTCAATGTGTCCTTTTTCCCCGGCGCTTTCCCCCGGGATGCGTACCAGGTCCCTCAGGAACCTTGTCATTTGTTTTTCATAACCTTCCGCTGCTTTTTTTACCTGATCGAAATTCATTATAGCTCCTCCTTTAATATACTTTGCTTTCCCGTTTATTACCGTGAAAAGCTCTGAATAGGTATCACCTTTATTTGTCTGCTCTGTTCACGTCGATATAGCTGTAAAGCGTATACTTTGATATTCCGAAATAATTGGATATTTTATCCCCGGATTTTGTTATGAGGAAAGCTCCTGCATCATTAAGAAATTGAATTGCAGTTACTTTTTCCTCCTTTGTCATGATCGCTGCCGGCTTTCCGATAAGAGCGACGGACTGTTCGATGAGGTCCTCCAGCAGATCATTGACATTCTGGGTGATCCTTTCGGGGTCCTTTTCCTTTGATTCGGTGGAAATAAGTGTCTTTACAGCGTTATCCAGGGCTAGAAGCCCTGTGATGTCATAATTGATGGACAGAATATACCGTATCCTGCTATCGTCTCCGCGGATGTACATGGTCGACGACTTCAGGATCCTGCCGTCCTTGGTGCGGGTAAGGTATCCGTGGCGGTCTTCCAGCTTGGAGGCATCTTTCCTCGATGCATCCAGGACTACATGGGAAGGGCCGTCGCCGACATTCCTGTGGGTCACATGTCCGTTTTCAATATAAACAACAGTGTTCTCCAGGTCATCCAGCGAAAGGTCGTGTATGACGACCTCGCAATTCTGGCCAAATTGCTGTGCAATGCCATGGGCTATCTGTTTTAAATGAGTCAACGAGTAGTTCATAATAAAATTCCTTTCGCGATCGGGACTCCCTTATAATGCAGCATAGAAAATTTTTCTTACCTTATATTCACATAATAGCAATAAAAAAAACCATTTTCAATACTTTTTTACAAAAATATTTAGC
>JAEXXN010000181.1 GCA_023405875.1 Bacillota bacterium
ATGCAAAGCTGGAAGTGGAATTTGAGGGTGAAAAATGTCTGATCAGATCCTATGGAATATCAGCTCACGGCAGTACTCCGGAAAAAGGTATCAATGCAGTATCACAGCTTGTTTCATTCCTTTGCAAGCTTCCTCTAAAAACATCGGAGCAGGCCGACTACATTAATTTCCTTGGTAAGCATATAGGCATGGAGACTGATGGTACCTCCTTCGGAGTTGCTATGAGTGACGAAGTATCCGGTAAGCTGGTGTTTAACCTTGGAACAATAGATATCTCGGAAGAAACGGGAAGTGTAGGAATAAACATAAGATATCCTGTAACCAGGACAATGGTTGATGTATATGATAGAATAAGGGAAAAAATCGCCCCTGCCGGGATAACCCTTGTGCCCGGTGCAGCAAAGGATCCTCTTTATGTGCCTGCGGACAACTTTATGATAAAGGCATTGCAGAAGGTATATGAAGATGTTACCGGAGAAAAGGCGGAGCTTATATCAATCGGCGGAGGAACCTATGCCAGGGCGATAAAAAATGCCGTTGCCTTCGGGCCTTTGTTCCCCGGCAAAGAAGAAACAGCTCATCAGAAGGATGAATACATAGAAATTGAAGATTTGATGAAGAGCACAAAGATTTATGCTGAGGCGATTTACGAGCTTGTTAAATAAATAAGATTTGTTTGATTGACGATGGGCGATGGGTTGCAGCAGAGCCTTCGAAGCCCGGCCTGAACCTATTGCCTCAAAAAAACATTGACAACAATTATGTACAATGGTAATATATATTAGTCAGTAGACTTGACAACTAAATACAATTGTTATAAGCTTTTTATAGGTTTAAGAAGAAGTTCCACTTCTCACCTTACGATTATGTCGGTAAGGTTAAAGTCCAAAAGCATGGTTTTTATGGGCAGGTGGATATTTCTACCTGCTTTTATATTGCAAATGTATATAAATAATGGAGGTGAATGGTTATAAGTAACAAAGACTTACAGATTAATGAGGAGATCAGGGACAGAGAACTGAGAATAATCGATTCCAATGGAGACCAGCTTGGTATAATGTCTTCGCGACAGGCTTTGGAACTTGCGGCAGAAAGACAGCTTGATCTTGTTAAAATTGCTCCACAGGCAAAACCGCCGGTATGCAGGATTATGGATTATGGAAAATTCAAGTTTGAGCAGAGCAAAAAAGAGAAGGAAGCAAGGAAAAATCAGAAGGTCATTAATATCAAGGAGATAAGGTTCTCTCCTAAAATTGAAGACCATGACTTGAATTTCAAAGCAAAAAATGCGCAGAAATTCCTGCAGGAGGGTGACAAGGTCAAGATTACAATAAGATTCAGAGGCAGGGAAGTGGATCATGTTGCCTTTGGTGAAAAAGCCCTGGGAAGATTTTATGATATTGTAAAGGAAGACTGTGTCGTAGAAAAGCCTGCAAAGCTTGAAGGCAGAAACATGATAATGGTTTTGGCACCGAAACAGTAGGCCATACTTAATAAATTGCATCGATTTACTTGCATTACAGCATACCGGGCCATGGCTTGGATTTCTCAGATAAAGCCGGCTTTTATGGCGGAATGCGATTGGATTAATGCGTTTTATAACAAGATTTCAATGAAGGTTTTGCAGACTTGCAAAAACCTATGCGTTTCAACGAGGCGGGAGATATGCTCACCGCCTGTTAGATAACGAAAGCGGTACACGCCACTTATAGAGGTGGGAGACATCTTTAGCCTAGTTATAAAAATGAATGAAACGATTCAAAATATGAACAGTACAGAAGGAGAGGATTTTTAATGCCTAAACAGAAGACCCACAGAGCATCAGCGAAAAGATTCAGTTTTACAAAGACTGGAAAAGTAAAGAGAGCATGTGCGTATAAGTCACACATTCTGACAAAGAAAACAACTAAGCGTACCAGAAAGCTTAGAAAAGGTGCTTATACAACTGCTACAGAAGCAAAAATGATAAGAAAATTAGTACCATACAAATAATAGACAGGGAGGCAGCGGAAGATGGCAAGAGTAAAAAGAGCGGTTAATGGTCATAAAAAACGCAGGAAAATATTTAAGCTGGCTAAAGGTTATGTAGGAGCCAGAAGTAAGAAATATAGAATTGCAAATGAAACTGTTATAAGAGCTTTACGGTTTGCATATATAGGCAGAAAGCTTAAGAAGAGAGATTACAGGAAGCTTTGGATAGCAAGAATAAATGCAGCTGCAAGAACAAACGGCATATCCTACAGCAAGCTGATAAACGGCTTGAAGCTTTCCGGTATCGAGATCAACAGGAAGATGCTTTCAGAGCTTGCGATAAACGATGCGGCAGCATTTACCAGGCTTGTTGATACAGCTAAAACTAAACTTAACGCTTAAATATATATTTTCAAAGAGAAGGCCTGAAGGGTCTTTTTCTTTTTTTCCTTCACAGGCATTGGTATACAATCCTATGCAAATTGAGGATTAAATGAGATAACTGTGGGAAACTAACAGCAGCAGCCGGCAGATTGAATTAGCGGCCTGAAAGCCATCAGCCGTGATATTAACGATGCTTTTAGAAGTTTTAATTATATCCTGAGTGATGTTATAATGGTAGAATCAATTAACTATATATCCAATTTTTACGAGGTGATAGACATTATAGAAATCGGCCTGCTTAGAAAAAAAATAAAAATAACCCCGACTCAGATAATAGTCACCGGCTATGCAATATTTATATTTACGGGGATGCTTTTACTGAACCTGCCCGTTGCATCAAGAAACGGGCAGCCTGTCGGCCTGATAAATGCATTTTTCACTGCCACCTCTTCAGTATGCATCACCGGCCTGATTGTTGTGGATACGGGAACACACTGGACTGCCTTCGGCCATGTGGTGATAGCTTTGCTCGTACAGATAGGCGGACTCGGGATAATGACAATGTCTACCATGCTTGCATTATTGATGGGCAGAAGGATAACTCTCAAGGAAAGGCTTTTGATACAGGAATCTCTCAATCAGTTTAACCTGGAAGGGCTTGTAAGGCTGACCAGGAACATTATTTTTGTTACCCTTGCAATTGAGCTTGTCGGCGCTGTAATGTTTTCAATGGTATTTGTACCTGAATACGGCTTGGAGAAAGGTATCGCCTTTGGCGTCTTTCATTCAATAACCGGCTTCTGCAATGCCGGCTTCGACCTGATAGGAGGCTTCAGAAGCTTTACTCCCTATGTGAATAACTACATAATAAATATAAATACAATGCTTTTTATTATTATAGGCGGCTTGGGTTATTCTGTCTGGATGGACGTATATCAGGCCTTGAAGGAAAGAACTGTAAAGCATGTTTCACTTCATACCAAAGTTGTATTGACCACCACAATATTTCTCATATTGTCAGGTGCGGTATTCATATTTGTCATGGAGCTGAATAATCCCGGAACACTGAAAAGCCTCCCTGTCTCGGGCAAGGTACTTGCATCCTTCTTTCACTCAGTATCCCCCAGAACAGCGGGGTACAGTACCCTGGACATGACAGCTCTTACTATGCCGACCCAATTCTTGACCATCATAATGATGTTTATAGGGGGATCTCCCGGATCGACTGCCGGAGGTATCAAGACTTCCACGGCTGCAATCCTTGCGCTGACTGTAATAGCAGTCATCAAAGGGAAAGAGGACCCGGAGGTATTTGAGAGGCATATACCCAAGTATCTGGTTTACAGAGCTATGGCTGTAGCGGTAATCAGCCTGACTCTGGTGGGATTTGTGACTATGGTGCTTTCTATAACGGAAGATGCAGATTTTATGACCTTGCTTTTTGAAACGACATCTGCCTTCGGAACTACCGGATTAACCTTGAACTACACACCTCAGCTGAGTAATATCGGTAAGATCATAATAAGCATTACAATGTTTGCAGGCAGGATAGGACCGTTGACTGTGGTACTTGCCTTTGCCCAGCGAGCTGTAAAAAGCAAAGGGAACCTTAAATATCCTGAAGACAGGATTATAGTAGGCTAGTGCTTATTAACACAACAAATTTCTTATCTTTATAAAAGTGTTAATAAGCACTACATTGATTCGGTACCTCGCATACTCAAGAAGGAATATACGTTACAAGGCACTATGTGAAAGGAGAAGCAGAATGAGACAATTTATAGTAATTGGTATGGGGCGCTTCGGGCAAGCCGTTGCAGAGCGGTTGTACGGGCTTGGGCACGAGGTTCTTGCAATAGATACGGATGAGGACACTATACAAAGGGTATCGGACCGGGTTACCCATGCAGTTACCGCAGATGCAACTGATGAAAATGTGCTGAAGTCTCTGGGAGTCAGAAACTTTGACGTAGGGGTCGTAGCTATAGGCTCTGACATACAGTCCAGCATAATCGTAACTCTTATGCTGAAGGAAATGGGAGTAGGTTATATTGTAGCAAAGGCGCAGAATGACACTCATGCAAAGGTACTTCTGAAAATAGGCGCCGACCGGGTGGTATTTCCGGAGCGGGATATGGGTGAAAGGGTGGCCCATAACCTTATCGGTACAAATATACTTGAGTATATAGAATTATCTGAAGAACACAGCATTATTGAATATGCCGTGCTGCAAAGCTGGATAGGCAAAGACCTCAGGGATCTTAACCTCAGAGCGAAATACGGCGTTACGGTGGTTGCCATGAGGAACAGGAATGAGGAAGGTATCAATGTGTCTCCAAAGGCGGATACCGAGATAAAGGAAGGGGACATTCTGATTGTGGTCGGAGATAATGATGATCTTAAAAAATTAGAGAGGAAATCAGAATAGGAGTATGAAGGATATAATACAAAGCAGCTCAAATAAAACTATCAAGTACATAAAATCCTTGCAGTTGAAAAAGTACAGGGATGAGTACGGCAGCTATGTAATAGAGGGGGAAAAGCTGGTCTCTGAAGCTTTGGAGTATAATGCAGAGGTTTCAATGCTGTTGTTCAGCCAGAGCTTTGGGCAGACAGACAGGCATGAAGAGCTTGTCAGGTCTGCGGATGGTAAGGATATACCCATATACTATGCGGAGGACAGGGTTTTTAAAGAGGCCTGCGAAACTGATACTCCACAGGGAGTTATTGCAGTTGCAGGAAAATTGGAATATGACCTGGAAGCCATATTGAAAAAACCTGAGCTTTGTATGGTAATACTTCATGAGATAAGAGATCCGGGAAATGCGGGAACGATTATAAGGACAGCCGATGCCTGCGGCCTGGACGCCGTTTTGCTGTCGGCAGGCAGCGTCGACCTGTACAACGGGAAGACAATAAGGTCCACCATGGGTTCCTTGTTCCATATTCCGGTATTTCAGAGCATGGATACAAAGAAAATTGTTGAAGCTCTGAGAAACAACGGAGTCATGACAATTGGAGCAGATCCCCATAGTAGTACAGACTGCATAGAGCTCCCATATTATAAAAAGACAGCTATTATAATAGGTAATGAATCACAGGGGATCAGCGATGAAATAAAAGGACTTCTGGATATAAACGTCAAAATTCCGATGCCGGGCAGGGCTGAATCCCTGAATGCAGGGATTGCCGCGTCAATAATGATGTATGAG
>JAEXXN010000199.1 GCA_023405875.1 Bacillota bacterium
TATGCTGGTAAGAGAGGCCCGACAAGGGCTATGAAGCTGAAGTAATAAGCTACCTCTATGACAGGCAGCATGTTATACTTGAGACAAGAGGAAACAAAGCAATAAGGTATGTAAAAGGAATAAACTACATAGGTAGGATAGACGACACAAACAAACACTCCTATTTCCTCTTCAACGGACACGGTGACGTAGTGCAGACAGTATCGGAAAACGGAGAAATAGAGAACCAGTATGACTATGACATATTCGGAAATCAGACTCTTACGGTAGAGAGCTGTTATAGAGCTCCGTATTAAGGAGGCCTGTAGATTGAACAGCAAGCAATCTGACTTTAAAATAATTGAACCCAAATTTATAAAGGGAATTGAAAGCAATCATATCGCAGTTAGTGAAATTCAAGACGAGGATGGCTTCAGGGACAGTTGTATATGTGACTGCAGTATTGAAAGCCAGTCGGCTGCCCATGTAAGCTTTGAGAGAGTAATTTTTAAAAATGTGGAGTTTAAGGCTGTAGCTCTGGACCAGCTGGAGCTTACAGATACCAGATTTGAAAACTGTGATTTGTCAAATGTGGCTTTCAACGGTGCAATTATTCACAGGACAGAGTTTATAAATTGTAAGCTCGTGGGGTTGAATCTAAGTGACGCGGCACTTCATAATGTTTATATCGAAGGCTGCAACGGAAGATTTGCTTTGATCAGCTATGCACGCATGAAAAGAGTTGTATTCAGCAATAGTGTTTTCGAAAACAGTAATTTTCAGAACAGTCATTTTGAAAAGATACAATTCAGTGAGTGCAATTTAAGATTGAGCCAGATGTCAGGGACAAGTCTATCCGGTATAGATCTGAGCAGCTGTGACCTTGAAGGGCTGGGAATACAGCCGGAGGATCTCAGGGGCGCTATAGTCACTCCCTTGCAGGCAGTAGACTTTTCGAAGCTATTGGGACTTATAGTAAAAGAATAACAGGTAAAGAGTAGACATGTGAAGAAAATAGTATTGATAGGCATTGGTATTATAGCTGCATTAATGCTGACAGGGCTATTATTGTTAAACCTGATTAAGCTGAGGGACTTCCAATGGGAAAACGCTGAAGTAAGTGAACAGTAGCATGATGATCTTGCCCGTTCTGAAGCATTGACAATGCTGTATGGGCTTTTTATAGATGGATTAGGACGGCAATATAAAAAGAAATCAAAAGAGAGGAAGAATCACCTTATACAGGGGATTTCTCCTCTCTTTTTCAGCATCGCCATTAAGCTGACCTTGGATACCGGCTTGATTAAATAAAGCTATACAGCCTCATACAGGGTGTTTGGGTTTGACGGAAGAATATGGATAATTTATACTTAGACTAATCGGAGAACAGGCTATTGGGTCATAAGCGTAAAGGGGGCATCTGGATATGATTAATTGGGCAAATGAGCTGATCAGCAAATACCGGAGATTAAAAATAAGTGCAAAGATAGTAATATATTATGCTATGGTACTGTCCATATCCCTGCTGATAAGCTATCTCCTGTACAATACCCTTATTTCCTCAAAAGTAGATGATGAAATAAGCTCGACCTCCATGCAGACCCTGGAGGCGATCGACAAGAATCTGGAGTTTATACTCAATAATGTAGAGCAGCTGTCCAACCTGGTTTTTTATGACAAGTCCATCCAGGAGGCATTAAGGAATGTAGAACCTTATGGGATAGACCCCCAGGTACAGTGGGTACTGAATAAATATCTTGCCAATATAGTCCTCTCGGGGGATATAGTTTCCTCGGCCTACGTATTTGACAACTACAGCAACCGTTACGCCATGGGCACAAGAGCTGTAAGCAAATTGGCAATCAATAATATTGAAGAATCCCCGGCATATGACAGGATCATAAAACTGCAAGGGGGGCTGATGTGGGAGGCAAACAGCGCGGGTATCCTGGAAAACACCTCCGGGAGCAACTATATTTCCCTGCTGAGAATCATCAATGATGTTACAACCATGAAAAAATTGGCGACCTTGATAGTTAACGTAAATGAGGAAACTATACAAAACGAATTTGCTGATGTAGGAAAAAAATATAAATCACAGTTCTTTATTATGGATTCCAGGGGTAACTATATAATAAATCCTACCCAGGAGGATAGGAGCTATGAAGAGTACCTGGTGCCCATGCTTGAGAATGATCATGGCTATACCATCAGAAATTTCGGCAACAGGAAAATGCTTATAAGCTTTATTACCTCCAAGTATTCAAACTGGAAGGTAGTCAGTGTAATGCCAATAAGTGAAATATACAAAGAAATTACGGATGCCAGCTACATTGCCCTGGTGATAATACTTATAAACAGCTTCTTTATTTCCTTTGGCGCTTTATATATCACAAAGCTGGTGACTCAACCCCTTGCAAAAATGCAGGGTTATATGAAAAGTGCGGAAAAGGGTGAGTTTAAAGTCATTCCCGTTGAAGAACACAGGGATGATGAGATAATTCAACTGAAAAAGGTTTATAACAAAATGGTTGTTGAGATTGAAAAGCTTATAGGAAGAGTAAAGAAAGAGGAGAGAATAAAACGGAAAAATGAGCTTAAGCTGATACAAGCCCAGATCAAGCCGCATTTTCTATATAATACCCTTGATGCCATAAGCGCCCTTTCTCTTATGGGCGACAGCCGGAAGGCATATGAAATTACCCGCAGCCTGGGGGACTTTTACAGGACGAGCCTTAGCAGCGGTAATGAAACAATAACCGTAAAGGAAGAGCTTGGCTGTATAAAAAGCTACCTGGCCATTCTGGACATCAGGTATGACGGCAAGTATGAAGTGGATTATGATATCGATCCTGGAATAATGGATCACAAGATCCTGAAGCTGCTGTTGCAGCCTATAGTCGAGAATGCAGTTCATCACGGGTTAAGGAACAAGGAAGGAAAAGGGCTTCTGAGCATTAAAGGCTACAGAGAAGGGGAATCCCTGATATTTGAGATAAAGGACAATGGAATAGGCATGACCGGGGAAAAAGTCAGTGAAGTGCTTAATAACAGCGTAAAAAATATTCATGGGGGCTTTGGTATATATAGCTGCAAGCAGAGACTTTCAATATACTATAACATTGATGACCCTCTGAGGATTGAGAGCAGTCCCGGCGAAGGCACAGAAGTCAGAGTTGAGATTCCTGTAATAGAGGAGGATTTGAATGTCAATTAAAGTGATGATAGTCGATGATGAGCATTTGGGAAGAGCCCTTGTCAAGCTGGGGACGGACTGGGAAGCCAACGGCTTTGAAATAATCGGAGAAGCGGATTCGGGAAAGTCTGCCCTGGAGCTTATGGAACAGGCTGTGCCTGATGTGCTGTTTACCGATATCTGCATGCCTTTTATGGATGGCCTGGAGCTTTCTTTAAGGGTAAGGGAGGAACATCCCCAGGTAAGGATAATCATAATGACCGGTCACCGGGAATTTGAATATGCTCAAAGGGCTGTAAAGCTTGGAGTCACTGAATTCCTCCTTAAGCCGGTCAATAATGAAGAGATCCTTAAGGTAATAC
>JAEXXN010000289.1 GCA_023405875.1 Bacillota bacterium
ACCCTGGAGTATCCGGGGAATCCAAGGGTTGAGGCAAGAGGCATATATCTTACAAAGTACTCTGCTTCCAATGACAGACTGGACAGGCTTATAGAAATGACCAAAAGGACAAAGATCAATACCTTTGTAATAGATGTGAAGGATGACAAGGGGCATATGCTTTTCAAGACAAAGGCGGCAGAGAAATACAGCCCTGAGGCAAATGACTATGTGACTGTGAAGGACATAGCCGCATTGATGAAAAAGCTCAAGGATAATAATATATATGCCGTTGCAAGAATAGTATCCTTTAAGGATCCCACGTATACCAAGCATCATACCGATAGGGCAATAATTTATAGAGACAGCGGAAAGCCTTTTACCAACAGTGACGGGCTGATATGGGCATCTGCCTATGACCGGGAGCTCTGGGCCTATAATGTGGAAGTGTCAAAGGAAGCTGCGGCAGTGGGCTTTAATGAGATACAATTTGATTATGTAAGGTTCCCGGCATCAAACGGCGGAAGGCTGGATAAATCCCTTGACTACAGGAACACCTCGGAAGAATCAAAGCCCCAGGCGATACAGGATTACCTGAAATATGCAAGAGAGCAGTTGGCCCCGTTGGGGGTATACATATCCGCGGATATTTACGGACTGGTAGGCTCAGTTGCGGACGACATGTCCCTGGGTCAGTATTGGGAAGCTGTGAGCAATGTGGTTGACTATGTATGCCCTATGATGTATCCAAGCCATTATGCAAATGAAACTTATGGATTATCAGTGCCTGATGCCTATCCCTACGAGACAGTGTATCACTCCACAAAGGATTCGGCGGCAAGAAACAAGAATATAGAGACACCGGCAGTCATAAGGCCGTGGATACAGGATTTTACGGCACCCTGGGTAAAGGGGCATATAAAATATACCGAAAAGCAGGTAGCGGATCAGATAAGAGCCCTTGAGGAAAACGGCGTCAAGGAGTACCTCCTCTGGAACGCGGGAAACAAGTATTCTGAAGCTGCGGTACTGAGATAGAAAATATTGTTGACTTAGATCAAATGCCCGTCAGATTGACCAATCTGGCGGGCATTTCTGCCTTACTTTACCTCCGGCCTTTTTCTTTTCACAAAGGAATTATATAGTCTGGCACTCTTTGAGCCATATGAAATGTGGAAAAAGGGATTATTATATATGGTATTTTTAATAAAGGGGAAGCCTAGTACATTTACCATGGAATTGATCTTATTATTATCAAAGGTGTTGTATACCTTGCGCAGCTCATGAAGCTTTACTATTTCTTCAAATATCGGTTTTGCAAGGGTATTGTAATCCTTATTGTATATCATTGCACGGGCGGCCAGCGTTCCGCTTTCTACGGCGTTGAAGGCGCCGCAGCCTATCAGGTCGTCGGTAAAGCCGGCAGCATTTCCTGCAAAAAGTATATTGTCTACCTGCAGAGGCTGTACAAATCCGCAATTATGTGCGGCATCTATGGTGCCGGAGATGTAATAATCTATATTCTCGGTAAAAAGGAAAGCTTTCCAGTAGTAATCCAGCTCATAGTTGGAGATCCCATTTACGATCAGCACCAGGCTTGCCTCTTTGTCGCTATTGGGGACAAGATAACAGAAGCCGTTTTTTGAATAATCGGTACTCATCCACATGATGATTTCCGAGGGATTGAATTTTCCAAGTATTGTAGCGATCCTTACCTGGGCATTGAAGGTATCTGTCCATACGCCAAGCTTTTTTGGAATGATACTGTTTGCATCTGCTACCAGGATATAATCGAACTCCTCCTTCATAGAGTCTATATCTTCAATATCTATGTATTGATTGAAGGTCACAGAGGTTTTGACATGATCAAGCAATTGCATTTCAAGTGCATTCTGCTGGTAGCCCCTCCTGAATATATATCCCAGGCTTCCTCTTTCTGTGGCATTACTGCCGGGTGAAAACATAATCATTTTCTTTATATGGCTGCTGGGGGTCAGCTCCAGTGAATACTCCTTCTTCAGGTATTTCAAAGGGTCGGATATCAGCCTGTTGATAACCCTGGGCCAGGCTGTGGAATATATCAGGGCTTCGCCCACATGTGCCCTTATTTCCAGAATAACAGGGGTTATCCCATGTCGCTCCAGTTCAATGGCACAGGAAAGCCCTGCAATACCTGCCCCAATTATTGCCACCTTCATGTGCTTCACCTCCTGAAAAAGTATTATACAACGAGGCTATAGCTGTCCCCCGCCTGCATATCTCCTGCCCCGTTGAAATGCGCAAAGGCAAGAAAATTCTTCTGCAACCGAAAAATTTTCTATTGATGCGTTATAAAGAATAATATCCGCAAAGCTGCTAAAAATATTTATGGTAATTGCTGTGACGGGATTTCGGAAAAGGAAAGGATAGTGGTTATATGGAGGAGTTTTCACAGGAATATGCGCTTAGCATAGTATTCAGAAACTCAATAGATAAAGAAGAGCTGCTCCTGAAAAAGTATGAGGACTATTATGACGAGTTGAAGAACAAGGAGCTCAAGGAAGTAATAAAAGGCTTCAGTAAAACCTCCCGGGAGCATTTGAAGATAATGAAGGACAAAATGATAAAGCTCAAAATTCAATAGCGGGGTGCGGATATGGAAGATATTGATATTCTGAAGGATATTCTGCAGTACAGAATAATTAACCAGGTTTCTTATAATGAGAATCTGATAAATGTCCGTAATCCTGAGGTAAGATGTATTTTTACCCAGCTTAGGGACGATGAAATGAGAGATATAATCAGAATACAGCAAAAGATAGAGAGGAATAAAGGCTCGGTAGGTATTCTGGCCAAGATTATTCCGAACAGATCCAGATACTGAAGTCAGTTATAACGAGGCTAAGGATGTCCCCACCTCTTATAGGTGGTGGGGACCGATTTCATTGTCCAACAGTCGGTGAGCATATCTCACGCCTCATTGAAATCTTGTTATAAAGAAGGAAGCAAGCATGAATAATTATTATTTTGCCCTCTGGGCCGCAGTAATAGGGCTATTAACTTATATATGGTTCAAAGTGATGAAAAAATACGGGGGTTACAGCTAATGAAGGTAGCCATTATAGGAGCAGGACTATCGGGGCTATACTGTGCCCATGAGCTGGAGAGATTGGGCATAAAGCCTGAGCTCTATGAAAAGCACGGTTATATAGGAGAACAGACAAACCACGTTGCGGGGGTATTGGATATTTCCCACAGGCCGATACCTGATATAGTAAAGTATATGAGCAAGAAACACTATATTGACATTCAGCCCCTGGCTCCGATTCATCTATTGGAGCATCACAGCGCCAATGTAACCACTACACTTCGAGGCTTTTTCGGATACTTTTTCAAATATTCAAAGGATGCGGACTCCTTGAAATGCCAGATATACGGAAAGCTTAACAATACAAAGCTTCATCTGAATGAGGTCGGGGATTACATAAAGCTTTCAGAGAAGTATGATTATGTTGTGGTTGCAAACGGCAATTCCAGCTTCGCAGAGGAGGCCGGAGTATGGCAGGAATGGGTGAGCACCTACGTCAGAGGAGCTATCATATTGGGGGATTTCGACCCCAACAAGCTTGTAGTATGGATAAACAAGGATTACTGTAAGAACGGGTATGCATATATGACTCCCTTTGACAGGCACAGAGCCTCTATAGTAATCATTACTACCGATGTAAACGAGAAGGAGGTAGACCGTTACTGGGAGCTCTTTTTATATGGAGAGAACATCAGGAATCCCGTTGTGGAGGAATTTACCCTCGCACATAAAAGCGGTTTTGTATATCCGCACCAGTTGGGGAATACATTTTTCATCGGTAATGCCGGCGGAGGGGTTGAGCCATTTCTGGGCTTCGGGCATCTGAATGCTTCCATTATGGCCGTTGCTGCCGCCAGGACCATTGCTTTGGGCCGGAGCTTTGAAAAGCAGGTTGCAGATATTATGAAGAGAAATGATGAAATGAGAAGATTCAGGATGATGTTCAACAAAATGACTAACAAGCAATATGACAGTCTGATTTGGAGCCTGGGGCTTCCAGGCATAAAGCAGCTTATCTATTCAACCAATATCAATGTTTCAAAGTACGGCGCAATAGCCAGCAGGCTGCTGGTGCGAAAAGACAACAGATAAAATCACAGGCCCCTTTTTTTCAGAGCTCTGAATAATATATTTATCCAGAGGATGGTAACGATGTATGTTATCACAGACCAGGGGATGACTTTCCAGCCGGTCAGCACGATTGTCCGTGTATAAAGACTTGCCAGCTCAAATATCAGCAGCAGTACGATCCATATTGCGGTATACCGTATTGAGGGGTATAGCTTTTCAGGCAGAAACATGGTGTATATGACCTCTATTTCAGGATATAGGAGAACTGCCGACAGTATTACATACAGAAGCGAGTTCTCTTTATTTATATAATAGTACAGCCCTATATATTCGCCAAAGAAGGTTTCATACAGCAGCGAATAACCCATGGCGGTAATGCCGATCATAAGATGCTTCAGGGTAAGCGGCCTTTTCACAGCAAGAATTAAAAATATTATCCACACTGCCGCGATAGAAATATAAAAAAAGGAAACTGCCATATAAATCCCCCTTTGTATTTTGAAAATATTGCTTTATCCAGTAGTATAACCGCTATCGGTATGAATATAACAGCAAAGCAGATAAATCGAGTCATTTATGCATAGCTGAATACTTAGGCTGAATAACCCGCATAATAGGAAAGAGGCCAAAAGGCACATTTAATTTGAATTGGAGGAAGCGGCTTGGAGAATGAAGTAAAAAGGTTCATAAGAGTATTGTCAACCATCGATCTCGCTTTTCTATTGATAATAATTGCATCCTTTATGGGACTGATATCCGAGTATTTTACCCGGTATAATAAGGTGCTGCTGGTTATATTTATCTCAGCTTCAGGGATATTCATACTTCTGAGCTGGGTATCCACAGGGCTGGCCAGAGTAATCAGGCACGGCTGTACAAGAGGCTGGGTCATATATGGCCTATGCCTTGGGACCAGGCTGATATTATCTACTGCTATATTTCTGGCAGGCATCTTCGGCAGAGACAAGGGCAGACTTGAAAGGACATATGTAGGCATCAACAATATTGTGGCAAAGCATCGGCTTTCCCAGATACCCACAGACAGGATGCTTATACTTCTGCCTCTTTGTATGCAGAACAAGGACTGCAGCCAGAGGGTAACCGAGAATATCAACAATTGCCGCAGGTGCGGCTGCTGCAAGATCGGTGAAGTGGCGGACCTGGCTGCCCTTCTGAATATCCGTGCAGTTGTTGCAAAGGGAGGGACAGCCGCGAGAAACTCTGCAAAGGAGTTCAAGCCGGAGTTTATTTTCGCTGTTGCATGTGAGAGAGAGCTTGTCAGCGGTATAGCAGATATAGGCAGGATACCCGCCATAGGCATAATAAATCAACGGCCCAACGGCTACTGTACAAATACAACTGTTGATATAGCCGAGCTAAAAAGCGTACTGCAGGAAATGACGGGCTATGATAAAAGGCGGCAGGGTGCGGAATATGAAGTGCAGGCCAAAAATCCTATTGCCTAAAGGCTCTTCAATTGTATAGAATAAATATATATATATTGAATAAATTTATTCAAAGGAGAGCTTGAGATGAGTTTTTATGTTAGAGTGTTCTCGCAGGCAGAGGACTTTCCGTCCTTATATGCAATATGTGATGAGCTCGTTGAGGCGGGCTTTGAGTTTTCCACCGCACCCGGGAAGGACGAGCCCGAGTTCAGGGAGGTTGAACGGAGAAGCCTGATACTGCAATATGATGAGGAGCTCAAAGCAATTGAGCTGGAGAGGGATATAAAGGGAAATGAGGGTACCATTTTCAAGGAGGAGCAGGAGGAGTTCCTGGAGGCTTTAAAGAAGCTGCCCTACAGCAAAGGACAGAAAAAGGCATTGGAAATTATAAAAAATGCAGTTTAGATATATGCCTTCGAGGTGGACGAGGATATTACCGAGGAAGGCTGGGAGTTCCTCGAATGCTTGCTTGATTTCGTCTGTGACGCTACCGACGGTTATGTACAGGTGGATGAGGAAGGTATATACGACAAGAACGGGGAGCTTATGATAGAGATAGATTGAACTGTTGACGCAGCCCTATACAAGCTTACAAACTCTTAGCCTTGGAACTTTACACTCGTTATCAGCCGGCACAACAGGTTAAATTAGCATCAAATAAATAAATTCAGAGGAGGGAATGGAATGAACAGTGGTTTTTCGATGGTTGCCAAGCATGTCAATAATGTTAAAATGGAGGACAGGATATTCGCGGCAAACAGGGAAGCGACCAATGCTGCATTACAGTTCGGAAAAGATAAGGTAGTCAATGCTACTGTAGGCTCTATAATGGATGAAGAAGAAAAGCTTGCAGTAATGCCGTCAGTACTGAATATCTTAAGAAACCTGCCCCCTTCAGAGTTTGCAGCCTATGCTCCGATCCTGGGCACACCGGATTACCTTGAGGCGGCGATAGAGGCAGCCTTCAAGGAATACAGGCCGGAAGGCTATATAAAGGCGGCTGCAACTCCGGGAGGCTCGGGAGCCTTACGTCAGACCATATGGAATTATTCCGATATAGGAGATACCATACTGACCTCGGATTGGTTCTGGGGACCATATAAAACCCTTGCAGAAGAAAATCTGAGGAAGCTTTCTGTATTCTCTCTTTTTAATGAAGAAAAGAAATTCAATCTGAGCTCCTTTGAGCTTAAGGTAAGTGAACTGCTTGAAAGGCAGGACAGTCTGGTCATCCTGCTGAATTCACCTGCACACAATCCTACAGGCTTCGGACTTACCTTTGAAGAGTGGGAGCAGGTCCTTGAGCTTCTGAAAAAAGCGGCGGCTGATGACAGCAAACGAGTAACGCTGCTCAGTGACATAGCTTATATCGACTATGCAGGCAGATGGGAAGAGACAAGAAAATTTATGAGCCTTTTTTCGGGCTTGCCTTCCAATTTGTTTGTAGTTGTGGCCTTCAGCATATCAAAAAGCCTTACGATGTACGGCCTCCGCACAGGAGCCGCAATCTGCGTCAGCTCCAACAAGGAGGTAGTGCAGGAATTCTCTGATGTATTCGAGGCTTCAAACAGGGGGACCTGGTCCAATGGAACAAGATGCGGGATGAAGCTGCTGTCGGAGATAATGAGCAATAGAGAGCTGCTTCTTCAGGTGGAGCAGGAAAGAGCCGGGCTTGCCGGGCTGCTGGAGAAAAGAGCGGAAATATTCATGGGGGAAGCGGAGACGGTCAAGCTGGATATTTGTCCCTACAAAGCCGGCTTCTTTGTTACAATACCTGCCATACAACCTGAAGAAAGCTGTAAACAGCTGAGGAAGGACAATATATTTGCAGTACCGCTTTCAAGAGGGATCAGGTTTGCAATTTGTTCTGTACCTCTTTATAAAATGAAGGGCATTGCTGCGAAAATAAAAGCGGCAATGGATTAATTTGTAAAAAGACATGCACCTTCTGATTTTCTTTACATATTACTGTTATTATGATGAAGAAATTGGGGGGTAATCAAATGAACCAAAAGTTCAAATGCCCGATGATGTGCGGTATGCAGGCGATGCATCAGCCCGACAATATGTTCATGCAGCCTGAAATGCCGATGGCGGAAAATATGGAAATGGATTGTTATTATGAGGATGAAGACGACGATAGGCAGTTTATGAAGATGTATCCTGAAAGCTGCAGGAGAATAATGGTATTTGTAAAGCTTGAAATTGACATAATGGAAGAAAATGATGAAATGATGCATGACGTTCCTCCAGATAGAGAACAGGTAGACAGAATGACAGACAATGCTTATAAAAAAATGATCAGGGAAATTCCGGAAATGGCAGAGGCTGAGGAAAAAAGGCAATATCCGGCAGGAAGGTTCTCAAGAGACCTGCTTCGCGTTCTCCTGCTGAATGAGCTCCTCAGAAGAAGGCGCAGACGCAGGAGGATGAATTATTTCGGGTATCCTTCCTATGGCTATGACTTTGATTATGATTATTATGATTATGACTGAAGAAGACAATACAAAAATAACTAAGCGAAAAACCGCTTAGTTATTTTTGTATCAAGCCACTGCTTTCATCAACCTTCAACAGTTGCTCTCCAAGAGACTCTGCCTTGACAATGCCGTTTGTCCACTGTGCAATATCCTCAATAAACTCATCGCCTTTGGCTGCTTCGGTGAGCACTCTCATAGTGACATCCTCAAGATAATCTATGTTATCTACAATATAATCTTTTTTTGGCAGCTCATACTGCAGCTTGCTTAAAAAGGTATAATCCATTTTTAAACGGTACACTGCAAAGGACTTTACACTTACACAGCCGGCAGCTTTTACACCCCCTGCGGCACCTTCGGTATATGCCCTGATAAGCCCTCCGGCCCCAAGCATTATGCCGCCGAAATATCGGGTCACTATGATAATGGAATTTGTCAGTTGTTCCTTTTTTAGAACCTCCAGTATTGGGATACCGGCAGTTCCGGAGGGTTCCCCATCATCGCTTGAGCGCTGTATATTCATAGAATCTCCTAAAATAAAGGCATAACAATTATGAGATGCATCATAGTGCTTTTTCCTGGTGCTGTTCAGGAACTGCATAGCCTCTTCCTCGGAATAAACAGGCTGAACATAGGTTATGAACCTTGACTTTTTCTCGACAAAGCTTGCTTCTGCATAACCCTTCAACATTCTATAACCAATTGACATTATATCACCTTCCAGTCTTTTACTGGTACCGACCATAGTTTTGACTTAAAACGCTTATTTAATTATATAATAAAACCCCAAAAACCGCCATTATAGAAATTGCAGAGGTTTTTTACCGGGTGTTCAGAAAAATTTTGCGGGGTACATATGTAATGAATGTAGTGTAAAACATATATATGATTTCATGATTGGAGAAAAAAATGGAAACTAGGATATGGTGTGAATTCACTCCTCCGCTGGAGGTATGCAGGGAGCATATTATAAGCGCATTCAGGGATTATGGGGTTATCCTCAACTACAAGCTTGAGTATGGACAGGATAGTGAGGAATTCTATGACATGATAAAGACCTACAATGACAATAATGTACCTGTGTCCATATGGGCAACTCTTTCAGACGATATGGGCTATTGGATAAATGAAAGGAATGTGGGTTTATTCGATAAATATATAAGGGAATTGGTAGATAAGCTTGAGAGAAAGGCCTTGAAAGTCAAGGGCTTTTGTATTGACCTGGAGTCGCCCCTTAAGGATCTTAAAAGACTCAGTGAACCCAAAAATATCTTCAGCCCGGTAATTACTTTGGGGAAAATGCTCACTGGGAATCTGAACAAGCAGCGCTTCAATGAGGCAAGGAAAACCTTGGACGGCACGGCGCGCTTTTTACGCTCCAAGGGATTGGAGAGCTATGCAGCTTGTATAAGGCACTGTTATTATGATCTGCGTTTCAAATCGGAGTTTATGCAGAATGCCCTTGAAATACCTGTTTTTGATGTGGAATGGGACAGATATAATCTTATGTATTACTCGACAATGATAAGAAACGAAATGAAGAGAGTAAAAAAGGTAGATGTGGATTATATGATATATCATCAGATATCACATCTGAAGGAGCTGCTTAAGGATAAGCTTGCTATCTCGATAGGTGTCACTAATGTGGGGAAAATGGGCAATGAGCCCTATTACCAGGATATATCCGAGTTCGAGAAGGATATGGGAATACTTAAGGAGATTGGAGTCACTGATTTTTCGTTATTCAGCCTCGACGGTATCATAGAGGAAAGAAAGCTTATAAGCTTCCTTGAGGCAATGAAACGGGCTAAGCCATACAAGCCTGAGGTATGCAACCAGGTGATCAGAAATGAAGTGCTCTCTGAGTTTCTTTTTAACCTGGGGAAATTCTACTATAAGCTCAGAAGATAAATAAATTGTTATTTATTGTAGAATAATTGTATTTCCTGTCAGTATTTGGTGATATAATATATATATCATCATTGATGAGGAGAATGAATATGAAAGCTGTTAATATTCCTTCAAGTATCCTAAAACCGGGAATGATGACATATGAAGATATTTATAATCCTATGGGGGTCCTGGTTCTTACCGCGGGCGTCACATTGGATCAGCTTCAGATTGACAAAATTAATTTGAATAATATAGAAAGAGTCAGGATAAGTATTGCTGAAAACAGTATTTTATATGGCGGAAATGATGAGGAAGAAATCAGAAGTGTTTATGATCAGGCTAAAATCAAGGACTTCAGGAAAAAATATGCTGCCGGAGTGAAGGAAGTAACCAGTATAATAAAGGATATCGGAAAAGGAGAGTCCATTGATATAAATGCAGTTTGCAGGGTAAGCAGCGGGCTTCTCAGGGAATTCAAAGCAGCAAGGGAAGTTATAAACTATCTTCAGTTTGTAAGGGATCTGGATGATGATACATATGGACATTCGCTTAATGTATGCCTGATATCGATAGTAATTGCAAAATGGCTTGAGCTTAGGGACGAAGTGATCGAGGAAATAGCAACGGCAGGACTGCTCCATGACATAGGCAAGATCAGGGTGCCGGAAAAACTGCTGAAAAAGCCGGGCAAGCTTTCCCCTGACGAGTTTGAAGAGATAAAGAAGCATACGGTAATCGGATATATGATGACGGATAATATAAAAGATGTTACCGGAAATATAAGATACACCGTCCTGATGCATCATGAGAAGATCGACGGTTCAGGATATCCTACAGGCGCTCTGGATGATGAGATACCCCTATTTCCAAAGATAGTTGCGGTAGCTGATATATATGATGCCATGACCTCCAACAGGACGTACAGGAAGAGGATGTGCCCCTTTGAGGTAATTAAGAATTTTGAAATGCAGACCTTTGGCA
>JAEXXN010000291.1 GCA_023405875.1 Bacillota bacterium
ATCATAGACCGGCCTTCTTATAAGGTCTACAGCCCGCCCTTTTACCATTACGATATATAATGATGATTTTACAGAAGGATTCCTGGCAATTATATCGGTGAGTTCAAGCAGGTTTTCTTCCTTCCCAAGCTCCTCCCCAAAAAGCAGCAGCTGCAGCTGTCCGAATATTATCTGCTCCCCCAACTCAGAATTCCTTCGCTGCCTTGCTTCACCTATTGTTTTGCCGGTGGTCTCAACTATATGGAATTTTTCCTCCACATCCTCATAAAATACAGGAACTCCAATAGTAGTAAGATATTTGTCATCAGGATATCTCTTTTCACTTTCCAAAATTGTATCATATGCTCCTACCATGGGTATCGACAGGTCATCCAGTTCCCTGGCATCCCAGCAGCCTGCCGGCATGACGGAGCAAAGTAAAATTACAGCCGAAAGCACCACTCTTTTACGTATCTTCACTCTTTTCACCCCTCCAGTAGCTTGTAACTAATCCCAATGCTATAAGTATCAACGGCATACCTATTCCTATTATCAATGCAGTCAGTCCCAGATAATCGGAAAGCTTGAATACCTGAAAAATTTCCCTGGGATAATACGCAATACCGATTATTATAGGAAATAAAGCCATGGTGACCACATTCTGCGACTTCAGATTAAGGAGCTCCGCCAATATATGACTTGCGCTGAAATACTGAATGCTTATGGGCCTGAAGGATACCCCTATCCATGCCTGTATGAACAGGAATTCTATCCTTTCAATTATCGGCACCTCCGTTGTTGCCAGAAGCCTGAGTGTGGGCCACGTAAACACCTGCACAAGCTCAGGTCCAAAGACCAGCACTGTGCCTATAACGAAATACAGGTAAATGGCCAAGGTGGTCAGCAAAGCATAGAGGCTTGCTCCAAAGGCTTCCTTCTCCCTTATTACATAAGGGTGGAAAATCATATACAATTCAAAGCCTGAGAAGGCGAAACCCGTTGTAAGGGATGCCTTTGCATAATCAGTGATTTTGTAGTTGAAAACCGGCATCAGGTTAAGGATTTCTGAATTCTCCATTATTGCAGGCAGGGAAAAAAACAAAATAGGCAGGAGTATGTAAAAGAGGAATTCATTTACACGCCCCAGAACCTTTGCATTTCCTCCGGCCAGATATGCACATACCGAAAGCATCAGAACAAGCTTGACCATCAGGGGCGTCCTCATAAGGAGGAACATTGATATTACCTCAATAAAGACTCTCAGCAGGACTGCTGTTATAATGATGGAATATACTGCGAGCAAAATGCTGAACAGGCTTCCCAGATGCTTCCCGCCGGCCTTTCTGCAGACGCTTACAAAGCTTTCGGCAGGATTCCTTTTGTACAGAAGCCTTATCAATGACAGCGAAACCAGCGGAAAAATTGCGCCGAGAATAACCGCAAACCAGGCATCCTGCCCCACCTCTTTTGCCGCAAGCCTTGGCAGCGTCAGTATTCCTGAGCCCAGCATGGTTCCTATCATAATAAATATAAGCTGCTTGCTTGTTATTATGAATTCATTTTTATTTTGCATTTTGTTTTTGCTCCCTGCTGTTATTCAGCCGCTGCTTATCCTTGACAGGCATCGAATCAGGCCTCTGCTTCATCGCCCATGCAGGCACCCGGATTATAAGATCCTTGAGGTCTTTGAATCTGGTAGGTGCCAGAGGGGCAAAGTAAGGTAGTCCGAAGCTTTCCATCCTGCAAAGGTGTATTATTATTACCAGCCAGCCCAGAGTTATTCCAAAGGCACCGAAGGTAGCAGCCGCAATGATGAGAAAGAGCCTCAGCAGCCTTATTACCAGAGACATGCTGTAGTTCGGTATTACGAAATTACATATGATTGTTATAGTAATTACTATTATCATTGCGGGGCTGACCAGATTGGATCTCACTGCTGCATCTCCAAGGATTATGCCTCCCACCACTCCCAGTGTGGTTGCTATTGCTGTAGGCAGCCGCAGCCCTGCTTCCCGGAGCACCTCTATGACAAATTCCATAACAAGCGCTTCAACAACAGGTGGGAATTGGACATCCTTCCTGAGGCTGGCGATGTTTATAAGCAGATCCAGGGGTACCAGCTCGGGATGAAAGGAATTCAGCGCTATGTATGCAGGTGCTGCGGTGGTAGTAACAACAAAAGCAAGCGCTCTCAGCACCCTTATATATGTACCGATATGCGGTCGCTCGAAATAATCCTCAGTCGCCTGAAAAAACTGGACGAACTGTGCCGGCACCAAAAGTACAAGGGGTGTCCTGTCCAGAAATATGGCAATTCTTCCTTCAAGCAAAGCGGCGGCAACCTTGTCGGGCTTCTCGGTGCCAAGAGCTTGAGGGAATGGGGAGTATGGGTTGTCTTCAAGGAATGCTTCTACATATCCATTGGCTAATATACCGTCTATGTCTATACTTTTTATGCGTTTTTTTGCCTCATTTACCAGCTTATCCTCCGCAAGGCTCTCAATATATACAAGCCCCAGGCTTGTTTTCGTCCTCCTGCCTACCTTGAAGGTCTCCACTTTAAGGGTAGGGTCGGATATTGTCTTTCTTATAAGAGCTATATTGTTCCATATATCCTCTATAAAGCCCTCTTTTGAACCCCTGAGTGTCTTTTCATTTTCAGGCTCGCTGATCTCCCTTGTCTTTTCACCGCTTACTTCTATAAGGATGATTTGGGCAATATTATTGATCAGCAATGCGGCTTTGCCCTGGAATATTTCGTCCCTGGCAACTTTCCTGCTGTGTATGGCTTTTATTCTCCCTACGTTCAGACAGCATCCCATAATTTTTTTTACATATTCATTGCTTCCGCCCGCCCTGTCAAGGCTGCTTTCATACAGCATCAACGGCTTTATGACATTTAAATTGAATACGCTCTTATCCACATTCCCGCTCATGTATATGAGTACGGCTTCCTGACCTTCCGGGCCGCCTATCATGAGCTCCCTGAACACTATATCACCATTACCGGCAAGCTCCTTCCTGAACCACTCCTCCGCCTCTTCAATAGAGGCTTCCGGTGCCGCTCCCCTACCATTTCTGCACAGCCGGGCTGTTGCAGCAATATTTCTTATGGTTATAAGCGCCTTTGGCTTTATCTTCAGCCTTTTTGTGATTATTCGTCTTGCCATTGCTTCTCCTCGCCCCGGTACCAGTAATCTATATTTTCAGATGCTGATCCATTTAAGATATTGTTTTCATAATAATGGTTTTTTATTAAATTAAAAAAGGATGGAAACTTTGGTTTCCATCCTCGTCCTTATACTTCTCTGTACAATACCTCCAGCATCATCTTAAGACCCTGAAGCCCTATGTTTAATACCCTGCTTTCCTTTATCACCTCGGACAGCTTATCCTCAACCATTTTTATCTTCTTTTCCCTGATAAACTCCTTGTTGTCCCTGGAAACAAAGCAGCCCTTGCCTACCACCGTCTCAATAAAGCCTTCCCTCTCAAGCTCATCATAGGCCCTTTTGGTTGTAATGACACTGATGTTCAATTGGGCAGCCAGTTTTCTGATTGAAGGAAGTGCCTCACCGGGCTTTAGCTTCTGATTGATAATGAGCCCCTTTATCTGGTCCGCTATCTGCTCATATATCGGTTCATGGGTCGAACTATTGACTGTTATATCCACATATACACACCTCGCCTGTGCTTTAGCTGCTTCAGGGACAGCTTTTGTCCTTACCGTTATACCCTATTATGCACACCGTCCGGAGAAAAATCGTCATTTCCGTTTATACTGTTCATACCGTTTATACCGTATATACTATATATGAACAGTATAGACATTTTTAACTTTTGTGTCAATAAAAAGGTAGATATGCAGAAATAACCATAAATATGAAGAATGGCAGCTAATTATGCAATAGAACAGCTTCCCGGGAAATGAAAATCCAAGGGAAAAAGCACGCAAAATTAAAAAGTGTTTAAGGAGAGTAAAGGAGTAGTTATAAAGTATTGATATATCTGGATTTTTATTAATAGAGCCAGGTTTTATTTCATATACTATTCTCAACAAACAGAATGATGCGCAATATAAGGGCGGAACGGTTTAGAACCGTTCCCTACAGCCTATACATAACCTTGTTG
>JAEXXN010000279.1 GCA_023405875.1 Bacillota bacterium
GTCACCGAGGGTGAAATAGTTGATGCCATACACCGGAAGGTAGGAGCAACAACCGTGGATGGTGTAAAGAGAAGGGTAAGGCCGGGATCCGGAAGATGCCAGGGAGGCTTCTGCGGGCCCAGGGTAATGGAAATACTTGCGAGAGAACTGGGTATCGATATAAACGCTGTAGTAAAGGATAAAGCCGGGTCTTATATACTTGAGCGGGCTACCAAGGAAGACCGGGAGCAGTGAATATATGGGAGGTGACATTGTGGAAAAGGAATATGACATAGTTGTTGTAGGAGGCGGACCGGCCGGACTGGCAGCTGCGATAGAAGCAAAAAGGGACGGAGTAGATAGTGTTCTGCTGGTGGAAAGAGCCGGAGAGCTGGGAGGGATATTGCAGCAATGCATACACAATGGCTTCGGGCTGCACATATTCAAGGAGGAATTGACGGGGCCGGAGTATGCCGAAAGGTTTGTAAGGGAGCTTACAGGCCTGGGAATTGAATACAGGCTGGATACTATGGTGCTGGACATTGACGGCAGCAGGAATATCACTATGATAAACACTGCAGAGGGTTTAGCCACAGTAAGGGCAAAGGCTGTCATACTTGCGATGGGCTGCAGGGAAAGGCCCCGGGGGGCGTTGAATATACCGGGTACCAGGCCTTCGGGAATATTTACTGCCGGAGCTGCCCAAAGGTTCGTAAATATTGAGGGCTATATGGTCGGAAAGAAAATCGTCATACTGGGGTCGGGGGATATCGGGATGATCATGGCGAGAAGACTGATGCTTGAAGGGGCAGAGGTAAAGGCGGTGCTGGAATTGCTGCCTTACTCCAGCGGCCTCATAAGAAACAAGGTGCAATGCCTGGATGACTTCAATATACCGCTGCTTTTCAACCATACGGTTACAGAAATAACAGGCAGGGAGAGATTGGAAGGGGTCGCTTATTGCGAGGTCGACAGTAACAGGAGACCACTGCCTGAAACAAGAAAGTATATGGAATGCGATACCCTGCTGCTTTCGGTAGGCCTGATACCGGAAAATGAGCTGTCGAAAGGCGCCGGAATAAAGCTTGACCCTGTTACCGGAGGGCCTATAGTGGATGAATCAATGGAGACCGGGGTGGAAGGAATATTTGCATGCGGAAATGTCCTTCAGGTCCATGACCTGGTGGACTATGTAACGGAAGAAAGCAGAAGGGCGGGCAGGAGCGCGGCAAAATACGTGAAAAGGCTCGCTGTACGGGATGAAGCATCAGTAATCCTCAAGGCCGGAGACGGAATCAGATACATTGTCCCTCAAAGGATAAGGCCGGGAAATCTTGATGATAAGCTGGAGCTTTTCATGAGGGTGGATGGTATTTATAAAGAAAAAAGGCTGATAGTAAGGATCGACGGAGAAAAGGTCAAGTCTGTTTATAGAAAAAGACTTACACCAGGGGAAATGGAGCATATCATATTGGATTCCAGTCTTGTCAGGGAGAAAGCAAAGGCCCTGATAACAGTAGAAGTTGAAAAAGAGGGTGCATAAATATGGAAGGTAGAGAAATCATCTGTATAGTATGTCCTGTAGGATGCCAGATGGAGGTTGTTGAGGATGCCGGCCCGAAGGGTTACCTTGTAACCGGCAATGCCTGTGCAAGAGGCGAAAAGTACGGTATAAAGGAGCTTACAAATCCGACAAGGATGCTTACTACAACAGTAAAAATAAAAGGCTGTCCGCAAAGGAGATTGCCGGTGCGTACCGACACGGCAATACCAAAGGAAATGATATTCCCTTGCATGAAGTTATTGGACGGCATAGAGGCTGAGGCACCGGTGGCAATGGGCGGTATAATTGTGGAAAACATACTGGATACCGGAGCAAACATAATAGCTGCAAGGAGTATTTAAGGATGTAGGGGGTGTTGGCGATGAAAGCATCTCGGGTCACAAATCTGAATATAAGATCATTGTGCAGCGGCGGAAGCAGCGGGGAGTATGGCTACGCTGAGCTGTTCGACAATATTTCAGATGGAATATGTATTATCAATGAGCTGGGGCAGCTTTGCTATGCCAACAAGGCATACGGGGAGATACTCAAGCTTCAAGGCAAGCCTTGCGAAGGGGCCGGCAGATATGAATGCAGCAATGACGGGGTGGTACTCAAAGCACTGAGTGAAAGAAAAAATATAAAGGAACTGTTGAAAAATGGCAAGGGAGGCCGCGGGATAAGCGTCTCAGCAGCTCCGATATTCTCCGAATTCGTTTTTAAGGGCGTATTGGCTATCTACAGGGAAGAGCTTCCGCCATTGGAGGATAAGGGGCGTGATTGTGCTGTCGGGCTCAGAGCAGCAGAGAACAAGACAGATATGGATTACAGGGGCAGGTTCAAGGACATAATCGCTTGCAGCAAAGCGATGAAGAGTGCCCTGGATGTTGCATATAAAGCTTCCGGAGCTTCTTCTACAGTGCTTATAAGAGGTGAAAGCGGGACGGGGAAAGAGCTGGTGGCAAAGTCAATACACAGTAACAGCAGACGGGTCAACGGCCCCTTTGTGACTGTCAACTGTGGTGCGATTCCGACCACACTTCTTGAATCCGAACTGTTCGGATATGAACAAGGTGCTTTTACCGGAGCCTTAAAGCGGAAAATAGGGAAATTTGAACAGGCCCACGGAGGAACGATATTTCTGGATGAAATCGGTGACATGCCGGTCAAAATGCAGGTAAAGCTGCTGAGAGTCATCCAGGAGAGAGAGTTTCAGAGAGTGGGCGGAAATGACACCATCAAGTGTGATATACGTATTATTGCAGCTACACACCGCAGGATCGAAGAGGCCATGGAGAAGGGTGAATTCAGAGAAGACCTGTACTACAGGATAAATGTCATACCTATATACCTGCCTTCTCTAAGGGAACGGAGAGAGGATATACCGGCCCTTGTGAACCATTTCATAAATAAGCTGGGAGAGAAATCGGACAAAAGGCATATAAGGCTTTCGACTGAGGCGGAACACTGCTTGTATAAATATGCTTGGCCCGGAAATGTGAGAGAGCTTGAGAACTTGATAGAGAGGCTTATTGTGCTCTGTGACAAGGATGTCATTGAGCTTCAGGATATACCCCCGGATATATCTGGACTATATAATGTCAATGATAATCTTGGATGCAATAATCTTATAAATATTGGCGAATCAGGGAAAATGGCCACATTAGAGGAGTATGAGAGAGAAATAATAAAGCATGCCCTGAAACGGTTCGGAAGCTTCAATGCAACCGGGAAGGCTCTGGGCATAACCCACAAGACGGTAGCAACCAAGGCAAAAAAATACAATATTATCGATGACCTGGAATGTGACAGTTGAAGGAATCAAATTTCCTGTGCTTTTCCAATGCAAGCAAATAACTTGACAGGGCAAAGGGCATACTATATAATTATGGATATTAATTTAAAGAATTTAACAGCAATGAAGAGGAAAGTAGTAAAAAGAGCAATTCAAAGAGAGACAATCGCCTGGTGAAAGATTGTCATTTGCCGATTTATGAAGATCACCCCGGAGCTGAACGGCTGAATTCAGTAGGCCCTTTCGCAGGCATGCGTTATATGTATTGAGTGATGCGTTTTGCAGCTTGTATTTACGCATAATCTGGGTGGTACCGCGGTATAT
>JAEXXN010000441.1 GCA_023405875.1 Bacillota bacterium
GAATTATATTGACGTTTCCAAATGGGGCTTTGACAACCATTATGACAAAAGGCCGCTTATTAATGCCAGAGGGGAAACCATTGATGAAAAAAAGACCTTCAAGGTCATGTTTGCCCGGGGACGCTGCATTATCCCTGCAACTGCCTTCTTTGAATGGCGTAAGAATGAAAATAAAAGCAAGACGAAAATGCTGATTTCGGTAAAGGATGAACCCATCTTTGGAATGGCAGGAATTTATAGAAGCGAAGTGAATGAAGCCGGCAGTCATATTTTAAGATGCGCAATAATCACTGCAGCTGCAAACTCCGCCATGTCCGGGATACATGACAGGATGCCGGTAATATTGCCGAAAGATAAGGAAGATATATGGCTGGATAACACAATAACCGACCTTCAAATGCTAAAGGATTTTTTGCAGCCTTATGAAGACGATATTCATTTTGAGGAAGTTTTTTAAGGATACAATAAAGGAATATATGAGCTTAAGTAAAATTAATAAAGCGGTGGGGACTGTCCTTCCTGCTATATATATACAGAATATGCAGCCAGGAATGCATAACTGGGATTATTGATCCTTACATTGGAGGGATGCATTATAAAGCTTGATAGACTGTTTGGGATAACAACATACCTGCTTAATCATAAAATAGTCAGTGCTCAGACGCTGGCTGACCGCTTTGAGGTTTCCAAACGGACCATCCAGAGGGATATTGATTCGCTCTGTTTAGCGGGAATACCAATAATAACACACCATGGATCCAACGGTGGCTACAGTGTTTCGGAAAAATTTTCTCTGGATAAGCAAATATACAGCAGGGAGGACTACCAGAACATCATTATTGCCTTAAAGGGTTTTTGCTCCGCATACATAAAAGGTAAAGCCGACCCTACACTTGAAAAGGTGCTTTCTACTGTTTCATCCTTGAGGCAAAGTGTGGTACTGGATTTCGGCGTTTTGCGGGAGGGCGGTGGCCTCGAAAGGATATTTTCTTCGCTGGAGGAAGCCGTATTGACGGAAACAATCGTTGAGATTGACTATTCTGATGCTGAGGACAGAGTATCCACAAGGCGGGTCGAGCCGCTGCTGCTTACATATAAATGGTATTCGTGGTATCTTCTTGCCTACTGCCAAGAGAAAAGAGACTACCGTCTTTTCAAACTCCCCAGGATTATCCGGATAGAACATAAAAACATGCCCTTTTCGATCAGGCATATGGATGCCGTACACATTCTGGATGAATGTATAGGCAAGGATACCCGTCAGTATTTCAAAATAAGGTTATATTGCAAAGCCGCCGTCAGGCAGCAGGTTCTTGAGTATTTGAACGGCAACATATCTGAAGAGCTTGAGGACGGCGGTTTTATCTATGATATGAATCTGCCGGATAAAGAGCGTATATGGTTTTCTGTAATCATGGGTTTTGGCGATCAGGTGGCTGTACTTGAGCCGGATGAAATAAGAAAGAAATTACTTGATACGGCAAATGAGATCATAAAAATTTATGATCCCTGAAAATAGGCGACAGACAGCTGTCGTCATTGACCTGCTATCCTTGATAATGTAAAAAGCATTTGAAAGGAGATTTATAATGGATAATATTAAAAGAAGCCTGATAAACGAGGAGTTTGCTTTTTCCGAGATTGTTGAAGCCGGTGATTTTGTGTTTCTGACCATTTGCGTAGGTAATGTGGGCCAATCTATAGAAGCACAGGTCAACGGTGCGCTGGACGACATGAGCAAACGCCTGGAGACCGTCGGTCTTACGCTGGACGCAGTAGTACAAGTAAGCGTAATGCTGCGTGACCCGTGGAATATCCCGGTCATGGAGAAGGTTTTCAAGGAAAGATTCAAAGGAAAATATCCGGCCAGAAAGACGATAAGCACTGAGTTCGCACACCAAGGCGGACCTGATGGCCTTCATGTACAAATTGATGCTATTGCTTACAAAGGATAGGGACAAGGGGGTCAAAGTTCCTTGCCCCTGTTAAGGCCGTGATTGGTAAATATTAAGCTCATCAAACGTACAAACTGTTTTGCTGTTGAATTCTTTAGTATATTCAACTATCAATTCATCGAGCTTCAATCATTTTATTGATTTACAGACTATAGTATGCTAATCTAATAATACAGACAAAAAGCTTGTACAAAAACCAATAGGCGATGGAGTTCGCCATTAACTGCCAATATTCGGCTAATGACTCCTATATTGCAATCGCGATATAGGAGTTTATTTTTTGCTTTTTTATACTTATGGAAGAAAGGGATCAAATATGAGAAAATATTTATTTATTGGCGCCGGTGGATTTGTGGGTACTCTTTTAAGGGTCTATATCAAAGATATTCACATGTATGGTTATAAAGAGATCATGCCGTTGGATACTCTGCTGATCAATATTACAGGGTGCTTCATATTAGGTTTATTCCTTACTGTTGCCCTTGAAGCACGGGAGGTCGATACCGACGTCAGGCTTGGTACCGCAACAGGCCTTTTAGGGGCGTTTACAACCTTTTCAGCTTTGTGTAAAGAGACTTATACTCTTATAATAAAAGGCGACTACTATTCTGCGCTCTCTTATGTAACCATTTCAATCATGCTCGGGATAGCAGCAGTTTACTTTGGTGCTGTACTGGCCAGGGAAGTCATTTTGAAAAATGCAGGTAAAGCACAAGCTCAAAAATACGATAATGAATTTGCAGTTAGCGAATTAGATGAAGAGGTAATCTAAATGCAGTATTTGGTAGTAGGGGTTGGAGGCATTTTCGGAAGTATTGCCCGTTACCTTTTAGGTAAAATAATATCGGAAAGAACAAGCTCGTTATTTCCGATAGGTACTTTTATAATAAACATTACAGGAGCGTTTTTATTAGGAATCATAAGTACTGTAAATATCGGAGATAATTTACACCTACTGTTCGGCGACGGTTTCCTGGGAGCGTATACAACCTTCTCAACCTTTATGTATGAGGGTTTTTGCCTATTCCAGGAGAACAAAAAAATTAATGCCTTTTCTTACATCTTGCTGTCCTTGCTGGTAGGGATCATAGGATATGCAATGGGCAGCTTTTTAGGGGGTTCAATAAAATGAATAAAACAAGTAATGCTGTTATTTATATATAAGTGGGAAATATTTATGAAGGCAGTGGGGATTGTCCCATCCTTGTCCCTGTTATGGCTGTGCTTTGTCAATATTAAGCTTATCGAATTTGCCGTCGGATTCTTTAGTATATTCAACTATCAATTCATCGAGCATATGGCTTATATTTATTACTTTTTCGGAAGTAAGGGCCTCGCATTCAATAACTGCTGCCAATTGCTCTCTAAGGCTGCATATCTTATGTTTCATAAAAAAGTCCTTTCTTGAAAGAATTTATTGTCTGCAAAACAAATTAATGCTGTCACTCCAGCATGACAATTCTTGTATTTGCCTGTTTCGACAAATCAATATAGGATGAATGAACCCGGAGTATAGGCTTTGATATGTTATAGGGCGGTATGTACACAATTTCGCCTGTCGCTCCGTTATTGAGGAGAGCTCTTGCTCCTATATAGGAGCAGGATATGTTATTTAAGAATGTGCTGACCAATGATATATCAAAGAATGCCAGTCCCGGACCAAGGAACCACTCAAAAGCTTCAAAGGGTGTGCTTCTTTTTTTATATACCCTGTTTGATATTATTGCATCATATACGTCAACAATTGCAATAGCCTTTGAGAACAGATCCAGGCGGTCAAGCCCATAGCCGAAGGGATACCCTGTGCCGTTGACTCTTTCGTGATGCATCAGAACAGCGCTCTTTACCTGTTCCGGTATAATATCAATATCTTTAACCATATTATAGCCTAATACGGTATGTTTCTTGACTATTTCATATTCATCAGGGAGAAGGCTGCCTTTCTTGTTAAGGATATCCTTACTGATCCCGGTCTTACCAATATCGTGAAGTATTCCTGCCAGAGCCAGATTCTTTATCTCATCCTTGGTCAAGCCCACCCATTTTCCTAATAATGCTGCATAAATAGACACATTCAAACTATGCGAGAAGGTATTTTCATCATATTGCTTCAGTCTGGACAGATTTGAAACGATATTGGCATCACAGCTTATCTGTTTATAGAGAGTATCGGAGATATCTTTGATTTTTACATAGTTCAAGCCTTTTCCGGCAGCTAAATCTATTATTATCTGCTTGATGGACTTTAGATTTTTATAATAATCGACGGAAAAATTCGCATGCTTAATAT
>JAEXXN010000445.1 GCA_023405875.1 Bacillota bacterium
GATTTAAGCATTAACCCCATCATGCTTCCGGCTGTAAGCATCCTGCCGAGAGCCGCTATGGAAACAGGGCTGCAATCATGTATCCTCCTGGCTTCCTCAACCATTCCGGTGGTAATGCAGCTAAAAAACCTTATACTTTCGTCTGTACTTGCACCTCTGATAATATAATCCTTCATTCATTTCCTCCATTATCGCCTCGTTATTTTGTCGCTGCAAAAAATATCCTTTCGCTGTCATTTCCGGGAGCTCTGAACTGGAAGTCCTCAAATACCCTGATTTGCTCAAAGCCTGCTTCGGCTAACAGTCCGGACAGATATTCCCATTTATATGCCCGCTGAATATGATGCTCTTCAAATTTCCTGAACAATTCTCCCTTGGGAACAAAAAATATCAATTCCATTTCAATTGTATCAGATTCTTCATCAAAATTATTATTCCAAATGTAATGTTTATTATTTTTTTCTTCATGAAAAGTATTGTTGCCTAAAATATTGCACAGCTTATTATAGCTGCTGATATCAAAAATAAAAACACCGTTTTTTTCCAGGTTTTTATAAACTGCGTCAAAATAATGCCTAAGCTCCTCCTCTTCAAGGATATAATTGACTCCGTCGCACATGCAGAGTACTGCCTGGTATTTTTCCCGCAGGTTCATATGGATCATATCCTGATTAAGGAATTGTATCTTCTGTTTTGACGCTCTTGCTTTGCTTTCAGCCAGGGAAAGCATGCTTGCCGAAAGGTCAAGCCCGCACATCTCATAGCCGTAAGCGGACATTGGTATTGTGATGTTTCCCGTACCGCACGCCGTATCCAGTATCTTTCTGGGTTTTGCTCCATACAGCGCAAATATCCTTTCAATGTATTTGCACCAGGAGCCATAGTCCACATCCTCCATAAAAAGATCATAGACCTCGGCAAATTCATTATAACTATCCACTGCCACACCAATACAGGCTGTGAAAAAGCCAGTCCTTTTTCAATCCCTGCCCTTTCATCCCTTTGAAATACTCACTCCTATATATACTGCATAATGTTTTCAAGAGCTGCCGCAATATTTTCGCTTATCTTTAAGTCACACCTGGAATCATAAAAGGTATCCCCTTTATTTATTATTATAAGCCTTTTGCATATATCCGCAAGATGATTTACCGGAGATACCGACAGGCTTGAGCCGAGCACCAGCAGCAATTCTGAAGCTTCCACCCTCCTTATGCTTTCATAAAAGCACTGTGGAAGCATGTCCCCGAAAAGCACCACATCCGTCCTGATTATCCCCTTGCAACGGCAGCGGGGGGGAATGTCTCCTGCCTTAACCTTTTTCTCTATAAGTGCAGTATCATAGATTTCACCGCAATTATCGCAGCTGCAGGTCCTCGTTGTACCGTGCACCTCAAGAACCTTCCTGCTCCCTGCCTTCTGATGCAGCCCGTCAATGTTCTGCGTCACTACTGCATCTGCAAGGCCCAGCTCTTCCAGCCTGGCTATCAGATAATGAGCTTTATTGGGTTCGGCAGCCTTCATAGAGGTTATGATATTAAAGCCCAGGCTATAAAACTTTTTGGGATCATTGTACATTACCTCCGCAGATAATGCCTCCATGGGGTCAACCTTTTCCCACAGCCCGCTTCCGGGACTCCTGAAATCAGGGATCCCACTGTCGGTTGATACTCCCGCCCCGGTCAGCACCACTGTATTTTTACTGGCCTTTATCATTTTAGCAGCTTTTTCGTATACGTCCATATTATTCAGCACCTTTCAACAACAACAGCCGCATACGCGGCTGCAAAAATACTATATGACGATCATCCCAAGCGGTCTGTAGCGCATGTCATTTAGGGTATGCAGACCACCTACCGGGTCGCCGTATTGTCCAGAGACATGCTTCTCTTCTTCCGGGTAATCAGCCCGCCGATCCTCCCCGTCTCCTCAGCTGTCAAGCCTCCCCAACCAACCTGGGACAGCTTTTCACCCAGACCCAACTCATTGGCTATTTCATACTTCATTCTATCCTCCGGAGTAAGAATCAGCTTCTTCTCCTTCTTCTTCTTTACTTTTTCCATCATAATATCACTCCTTACAAGAAATATTATGTTGTTTTATGCTAATATTATACAATTATATATTTCGCGAAAAACATTTCAATCTATACTTCAGATTTCGCGTAAATATTTCCTTAATTTTATTGAATTCGCGCCATGCCCTGACGCAATACTTAAGCGCGTTCAATATATCAAACATTTTTACCTTAGTCGCGGAAAAGATATACGGGACCTTTCTTTCTGTTCTTTTTTGAAAACCTTCCCAGTACAAAGCCAATTAACACGCCAAATACCGCATAGGTCCATTTACTTTCTTTTACAGCGGCAGTAAAGGAAAGTACAGCTCCCAATACATCAAAGCCTTTGCCCGAAGCAGGCGGTCCCGCAGCAGGCTTATCGGTAGGCACAACAACCGGCTCTTCCGCTTCGGCAAGCTTATAGCCCTGCTGGTCAAGCCAGTAGTACAGATAAGGATAGCCCTGCCGTATATCCGGAGCAAGCTCCTTCAGCATCGCAGCCATATCCTCGCTCCGGTTAAGGGCATCATGTGCTCCCAGGCGGTCAACGGCTACCTTGTACCCGACTCTTGCCGGATAAAGGACTTCAGTATCTATTTCCCCCATAACCGTTAAATAGCCTTCATTGTCGCCTGACCTTCTCATGGCCTCGGCGCGGACATATTTGACCTGCTCTATATTCAAGTTCTTGTCCCCCGGAGCGTTTATATATTCATCGCAAAGAGTTATTGCCTCGTCATATTTTGCTTCGTTGAAAGCTTTGGCTATCGACTTGGGCTTTTTGTATTCACTTGCGTTGAGCTTTTCTATAACCATACTGTCAACAGGCTGATATCTTAGAGAAGCACCGCTGCCGTAATTTCCGACGTAGGTCAGGCTGGCCGCTCCTTCTTCCGATATATCCTCCTGCTTTATACCCTCAAGCTCAAAGATATTATAGGGTTGGAAATCCGAGAACTTCAAGGTCAAATCTGCCTTTTCGCTTTTTATTGCATAAGAGAAATTCCTGTCCTTGAAAAAGTTCAATTTGTATGTATCATTCTCTTCCTTTTTCATTGCGGCTTCAATAGTGACCTTGACGGTTCTTGTCTGTTCCGACGTAAAAGTCATATTGAAAAGATACCATCTTAACTCAGGAGTCTGAAGCTCCGTTACACCGTAATTATTTTTCAGATATGCAACGTCTCTTGTCTTATAGCTAAGAAACTTGCTTCCGTCGTGAACACTGAACTTGGTTATTCCATTGTCCGGAATTCCGAAATTCACTGTTATGCTTTTTCCGGAAGTGTTTTTAATAGTATACTCATACACAGCCGACACATTGCTTCCTTTTATGACGACATTATCTGACTCATTGGAAATGATCACTTCCGACTTATTGAGATTATAAAGTCCGTAGCCCATCCACCCCGTATCAGCCTTGTCTGCAAATACTGCTGTAACAGTTGTTACCACAACCAAGACAGTGAAAATCAAAAGCTTTAGTTTATTACACATATTTTCACTCCTGTTCTTTTATCTCGTGCTCTGTAATTCTGCATACTTCTTGTAAATCCGGCATTCTTATAAATAATGCCATTATTTGTATGTTCTAAATAAATTATAGAACATCTGTATCCCTAAAAGCAATATTTCTTCGTTAAAATTAAATCTATTATTGTGAAGAGGATATACATATCCCTTTTCAGGATTTCGGGAACCCAATAACAGGAACAAGCCAGGGACTCTCTTCTGATAATAGGAAAAATCCTCGGCAATCATAAGGGGGTCCATATATAAAAAGTCTTCCCCTTTTAAAGCTTCAACAAGCATGTCAAAAAGTGCCTTGTCATTATTCACTGCCGGATACATGTCCCTTATTTCGTAACTGCCCTCACAGCCATAGGTGCCGCATACCGACTCCAGCATTCTGATCACAAGGCCCCTTATGGTATTGTAGGTTGTGTCGTTAAAAGCGCGAATGGTCCCTTCCAATACCGCCTCACCGGCAATCACATTCCTTCGCTCTCCTGAAACCATTCTTCCTACAGTAACAACTGCAGGCTCTGTCGGGTCAATATTTCTGCTTACTATAGTATTCAGGGCAAGTACAATATTGGAAGCCGCGACAAGAGCATCCCTTCCATTCTGGGGCATGGCTCCGTGACAGCTCCTTCCTTTTACAGACAGGTCAAATTCTCCTGTTTGTGCAAGAAAAGCACCAGGCCTGCAGCCTATCTTGCCTTCTTCTATACCGGGAAAAATGTGCTGCCCGAATACACAGCTTACGTTGTACCTCTCCAGTATACCGGAATTTACAATAGTTTCTGCTCCTCCCGGTCCTTCCTCTGCCGGCTGGAATATCAGAAGCACGCTGTGCTTGAGCTCAGCTCCAAGCTGCTTCAGGAGCATCGCAAAGCCCAGCAGCATGGCAGTGTGGCCGTCATGGCCGCAGGCATGCATATAGCCGGTATTCTGTGAGCAATATTCAACTCCTGTCTGCTCTTCAATGGATAATGCATCGATATCTGCCCTGAAAGCAAGAGTTTTTGCTCCCGGCCGCCCTTCAATAAAGCCTATTACGCCTGTTCCTCCCGGACCAAGCTCCGCCTTTATACCCAAAGCGGTCAATTTATCAAAAATAAACCTGGTTGTTTCAATTTCCTGGAGTCCAGGCTCCGGTATGCTGTGCAGAAACCGTCTTGCAGCTATCACATCGCTTTTCAGCGCTTTGATCCGTTCATCAATGACCAACAAAATACCACCCCTTATTGTATTTAAAAAACAAAGTAAATTTTGTATGTCCGAGTGCTATAACCAGGCTATAGATATACCCCCGCCTCGTTGAAACGCGCAAAGGCAAGAAAATTTTTCTGCTGACGCGTTATAAAGAGAACAAATTACAGCTATATATAATATTGTATAGTATTAAGTGCCGTTTTTCAATTTTTATCTGCCTTCTCCTCTACAGATAGAATTCAAAATACTTGATTTTATTATCAAGTGCTTTGATGCAGCTCCATCAGAGGGTATACTATTGCAGCTTTTTTTATAATTATGCATAAAAAAGTGAATATTTGCAGTTGACACATTTTTTCTACTGTGATAGTATAGTTTTAATTTATGCAAAAACTTACATTCTAGGATAGAGGCGCGCTTTTAAAAAGTATGGTTATTCATTGATTGGGTTGTGGTTTCCCGGATAACCGGAAAGGTAAAAGCGCCGAAGGCAGAAATATACCACTGTATTGATGCCTGGTCCCTCCGCGAACAGCGGCCGGACTGTCACCGGAGTGCAACTGCACAGCCTTCGGTGGAGAGCTATACATGAATAAGTGTGTTTATTCGGTATTACCCTGAATAGATATATTTGTCATGTCAGCTCTTAATAGGGGCTGACATTTTTAATTTACTTATGTATTTCGCGTAAATATTACCTTGATTCCATTGAATCCGCGCCATGCCCTAGTGTAACAGCTTAAGCGCGTTCAATATAATTT
>JAEXXN010000449.1 GCA_023405875.1 Bacillota bacterium
ACCCAAAGCGCATACTATACACACCGTATACATTATCACTTCAAGCTTACCTGTCAGCTCGCTTTTTTCCACTACTCCGGCGATTTTCCAGCCTGTATTCTTATTGGTCTGGAATATTACCAGACGGTCCTTTCCATCGATATTGGCTTCGAAATTACCGTCTGTACCTGCCAGCAGCTGTTTTCCCCATTCTAATTCAATGACATTCTTTCCTATCATATCTTTGTCCGGATGTGTTACAAATACGCCGGTGCTATCGACGCTGAAAGAGTAGCCGCTCTCGCCTATTTTTGTCTCGGCCAGGATTGCCGTAAGCTTCTGAAGATTTATATCTGATCCCAGTACTCCCACAGCTTTTCCGGTCTCATCCTTTACCTGTATCGCCGCACTGATTACAAACTCGCCGGTAAAAGCGTCAAGGTAAGGCTCTGTCCAGTATAACGCCCCATTGGCGGCTTCTGCGCTTTTGTACCAGCCGCGGCTCGTCGGATCATAGCCTGCCGGAAGATCCATCGCAGGATATACGTTCATGGATTTGTCCGGAAGTCCAAGATAAATATACTGGACATCAGGATAATTTTTTATGTAGTTTACAAACTCAACCGTCATCATTTTATCCAGAGCTTCAGGGCTTGCCGGTGCGCCTGAAACATTCTGATTGCTTCCAAGCAGGCTTATGGACGGTCCGATCTTTTCGAAAAAGCTTCCAAAATTACTGTTTACCTGACTTATTGTCTGCTCAACGGAACTGTTCATTTCCTTTTCAAGTATTTCTGCGGATCTGAGATAGGTGATACCTCCTACTACAATTGTCGGTATTACTGCCAGCAGTAAAAACACCATAATGAACTTTGATCTGAAGCTTTTAAAATTCATTTTCTCCTCCCCTTTCATTTTAGTAGAACAGATTTCATAATTCCTTTAAGTCCCGTATAAGGGCCAAACCAGGGCTATCTAAATTAATCTGTTAAGCTGGTTGATTTCGGCCGCCAAAGCTACAAGGCAAGCCTGCATCAACCAGCTTAACGAGTTAATTTATCAGGCAAATTGTCTTGGTACAATAGCCCTCTTCGCTGCTGACCAGCTTTAATAATAAATATGAATTTATATATATCATTTCTTGTAATATTCAACATATTCTGATAATTTCCTGCATATTATTATTTATAACTAACATTTTCTACAAATTTTATTACAGAACATTACAAAAGGAGTAAACCTTGGTTTACCCCTTTTGAGTCTGACATTGTATTAATTTTTTATACCGCCGGCTTTGCCGCCTTGCTTTTTTTGGATATGGCCAGCAGCAGACCCAGTGCAATTGACAGGAATGCCGATACCAGTACCCTGTACTGCCCCGGCAGCAGGAAAACTATTGTATGTGCAGGTATCCAGAAATACGGGCATGCCTTGAGCCAGCTGAATTCTACAAGAGAATGCCATTCATTCCTGTCCACCAGATAGCTTATGGTGATCTTCTCCTTGTGCCCTTCATAGCTTGCATCGATGTACATATCGGTAAATCTATGGAACGCCATCATCATAGGCCCGAAGGTCAGGTTCATTACCGCACTTCCGAAAAATGCCGTCGCCAGCGCCGACCCTTTGAAGGGCAACCTTCCCGCGGCCTGTGCCGCAGCCGCCCCACCCATGAACACCGTGAACACAAGGGTGACCATAAGACCTATGATACCCCAGATTATAGCCCTGTAGAACAGTCCTTTGGGCATTATCCACTCACCTTTGAGAACTCTTATTCCCAGCAGGTCCCCCATGGTTGCCAGTATGGCAAACTTGATAAAGCCTCCAATATAGGGATGTGCATCAGTAGCAGCCATAAATACCGTTCTTGAGGCCGGCACTGCCAATATTACTATCCATACCAGCAGGGCAAGTCCCCACAAATAATCGCCTTTTTTCATTGTTATACCTCCTCTATACCAAGCTCATGCCTACTTCCAGAGCCTTCAGATTCAGATCGACAAATTGGGGCTTTACATTATCTGTTATGATCTTTTCCCAGTTTATCTCCTCAAGCCCCATAGATTTGATTATTGTGCCAAGCAATATGACATTCATTACCTTTGAACTGCCCAGAGCAGCAGCTTTGCTTGCCGCATCCACCGCAACCGTCTTGACCTTACCTGCCAGCTCTTCAATAACCCCCTCCGGATATTCCGCTTTCCCGGAAAGGATAGGCATGGAGTTTATTTCATAATCGTTGACAACGACCCTGCCCTCAGGCTTCAGGTATTTCAACCATCTCAGCGCTTCCATCTTCTCAAAGGACACAAGTATATCCGCTCCGCCTATCTCAATAACAGGAGCTTCAACCTTTTCTCCATATCTGACCTGCGAGGATACCGAGCCACCTCTTTGGGACATGCCGTGGATCTCGCTCATTTTCACATCATAGCCGGCTTCCATAAGGCCGGTTGTCAGAAGCTTGCTTGCAAGTATCGTACCCTGCCCGCCTACACCTACCAGAAGAATGCTCTTTGTCATTTTATGCACCCACCTTTCCTATAGCCTTGACCGGGCATACCTGGAGGCATACCTCGCAGCCTACGCAGGTGTCCTTATCGATATTGGATTTTTTGCTTTCCTTATCAAAGGATATGGCCGGACAGCCGGTTCTTATGCAGGCTTTGCAGCCTATGCACTTTTCATGGTCCACCGAACACCTGCCGGCAAAAGCCCCGCTGAATTCTTCCTTGTCCTGCCTTGAGAGCTTCTTTAATACGCATGGCCACCTGGTTATTATAACAGAAGGCCCCTCAAGGTTGAAGGCCCAATTGAGGGCATTTTTTACCGCGGTCAGGTCATTTGGATCGATAGTCACTACATTTTTTATTCCGCAGGCTTTTACCAATGCTTCTATGTTTACCTCGATGGTTTCTTTCCCCTGAAGAGTATAGCCTGTTCCCGGATTTTCCTGGTGGCCTGTCATTCCTGTTATCCGGTTGTCAAGAATGACATTTATAGTATTGCTCCCGTTATAGGTGACGTCCAGCAGTGAATTCACTCCGGTATGGAAGAAGGTCGAGTCTCCCAGTACCGAGACAACTCTCATTCTGTTGTCTTCCTTCATATTGAATACCTGCTGTGCTCCATGGCCTGCGCTTATACTTGCACCCATGCATATATTGAAGTCCATTGCATTGTAAGGCTCTGCAAAGCCAAGGGTATAACAGCCTATGTCCCCGGCTACCATAACATTTTTTCTCTTGCCCAATTCATAGAAAAAGCCCCTGTGAGGACATCCGGCACAAAGAGTCGGCGGTCTTCCCACTACCTTGCTTTCATCATATTCAACCGTAGGATTGGTTTCACCGAAAACAACCCTTCTGATCACATCAGGGGTCATTTCCCCGTAAGGCGGAAAAATATCCTTCCCAAAGCATTCAAAGCCCTGAAGCATAACTGCTTCTTCAATATATGGATCATTTTCTTCAATAATGTATACCTTTTCCACCTGGCTGCAGAATTCCTTTATCTTTTCTGCAGGGAGAGGATTTGTGAAGCCCAGCTTCAAATAGGATACTGCATCTCCGAATACCTCCCTGGCATATTCGTGGCATGCACCTGAAGCAATAACTCCGATTTTTTTGTCATTCCACCGGATATAGTTCAGCCCGGTACTGTTTGAGAAAGCAAGAAGCTTTTGCATTCTTTCCTCCACCTTAACCCTGAGCTTTCTTGCATGAGCAGGGACCGTAAGGTATTTGGGAGTATTCTTCACATAGTCCTTTATACCGGCCTCCACCCTGTCGCTGCATTCGACAATACCCTTTGAATGGCAAACTCTTGTTGTCATCCTCAGCAGAACAGGCGTATCGAAGCTTTCGCTGATTTCATAGGCAGCCTTCATCATGTCCTTTGACTCCTGGCTGTTTGAAGGTTCAAGCATTGCTATTTTTGCAAATCTGGCATAGTTGCGGTTATCC
>JAEXXN010000549.1 GCA_023405875.1 Bacillota bacterium
TTTTCGTCCAGCTGGCATATTGCCACCGCAGTGAAAATTTTGCATCCCGAAGCAATTTCAAATCTTGTAGCCGTTGTATTTTCTATTTCCTCACTTCTATTTGCGTACCCATATGCCCTTTGGAAAATTATCTTATCCTTCTGTTGTACTGATACTACTCCTGAAAAAGGTCTTATTCTGTTTATATCCTCGATTATCTTTTCTATGTCAAGCTTGTTTATACCCAATTGATATTCCCCCTGTCTGCCCCTCAGTAAAAAATATAATATCTCGGGCCCATATGACCACATGCTCAATTCTTATTATTTGGCAGCTCCCCCGTGAAACCTGCATTCATATATCTTTTTATCCCTCAAGCATCCTTATCCAACCGATACAGCTTTTCCGCAAAATCCTTGACAAAATAACGCTTACCCCTCGCTGCCACCTCATGTCCTTCCATTTCCAGCAATGCCTTTTGCAGCTCTATACCCCCCGGATATTTTTCGTTCAGCTCTCCTCCCTTTTTCAAGGTACGCCAATAGGGGGTTATGTCTTTTCCTCCCCCAGTCTCTCGTTCCTGGGATGCATTGGCTGCAATGTTGATAAAAATTCCTGCAGTAAGCTGGCAGGTGAAATCGGCATTGTGTTTTTTCGCCAGATAAGCTCTTATCTCCTCTGAAGTGATAAGCTTCCCCTCAGGAATCCTCTTCATCACTTCGTCATATTGAAGGGGCGCAGCTATAAGCATATTCCCGCAGCCAAAGCGCTTGGCCATTTTATTGTCTGGAGCCACAAACTCGATTTTGGGCAGATCACCGGAATTATTCAGCTTTTCATTATAGGATTTTCTTGCCATAGATATCCCTCCGCTTTGAATATTTGGGTTATGTTCATCTTTTTCCTCCGGTCATATATAATTTACGTAAAATAAAGCTTGATACGTTACAAATCATTGATTGTCTTTTAAGTATTTCATGTAGACAAGGTAATCGACACCGCTTTGCTTGCTGTGCTTCTGCTTGATACGCATAAACTCAGTATATCCTAGTTTTTCATACAGTTTTACAGCATTTGTATTCGTGTCTGCGACCTCTAAGGCATATACTTCATAAGGGGTAACGGCAAATATATGCTTCATTATTGCCGTTGCTACACCCTGCCCCCTATATTTTGCTGAAACGGCAACAAACTCAACCATACCCATACCTTTTTCTATTTTAAACGGATATGACTTTTCTTCAAATTCCCGTTTTAATACGGAATATGCGATTGTTCCCATAAAGAACCCCAGGTGTTTTTTCAGCTCCTTGCTTTCCAGGCGCACCGATAATGCTTTTCCATCCGTACATGCTGCAATTCCGGCAACCTCACCATCAATTACGGCTACATAAAAAACCCCGGTATTAAACATGTGACTAAAGGCTTTTGTAAGCTTGTCTTTATCCTTTGAAAAAAATTTCAACCATTGAAAAAATCCGTCAACAAATATTTCGCTGATTTTCATTTTTATATCATTTTCAAATTCTACGGCACGAATGATTCTCATTGTGAACTCCTCCTTTTTTGAAGTATTCTTCTTTTAGCATAGAATATATTATTTGATCCAGATAACCCCGTTCAGCTTTATAGTTCTGCCTCAGCACTCCGTCACGATGCATCCCGAGCCCTTCATAAAGCTTGATTCCTATCACATTATCCGGATATACATCCAACCAGAAACGATTGACATTCATATCTTCAAATGCATATTTAAATAATGCAAGCATGGCTTCCTTTCCATATCCCATTCCTTTGTGGGAAATAGCAATTCTTCTCAGCTCAAAAATTTCAGATTTAAAATCCAACCTGATCAAGGCATACCCAATAGTTACATTATCCTCCTTCCGCCTGAATACAAAAAGCAGGTGATTCTTATCTTCAATTTCAGCTTTGTGCTCCTCATATGTGCCGATCCAGAGGAAATTTCTATTATCCCTGTGGCTTTCCAATTCAATAATTGTTTCTATATCTGATTCCGTTGCATCAGTTATATAAAGACGTTTTGTTTCTATCATGTCTATTGCCCCCTGTTTCCCGCTTTTTTATATCGTCCGAAAAAGATTACTGCTAAAAGAGCATCAAACAGCAATATAATCCCATTGAGATAAAACGGAACGGCATGTCCGAAGGAGTCATACAGCCATCCCCCTATCAAGGGACCAATAACCGCACCCAGGCTGGCTGTAAATAAATACATACCGTATGCCGAACCACGGATATCCTCTCCTGCCATATCTGCAACCAACGCCTCCTGTGCCGGTGAAGCCATGACTATTCCTATTGATTCCATGGTCCAAAGAACAACCAATATTTCAATACTGTGAATATGCGTTAGCCCCAAAGAGACTGTGCCCGAAGCGATCAGCCCTATAGCCATAGGCATTATCCTGCCATATTTATCGCTGATTCCGCCCAGCCTTGAAGGCAAGAATGCATATACGACAGCCGCCGGAATAAATGCAGCTGCCAGTGTCCCGATATCAGTGGTAAATCTATCCTGGAGATAGATCATCAGGAGAGGGCTCAACATGGCTATTGATATTGAGCTTATAAAAACTATCAACAGCAATTTCATAAAGCTGTTATCCAGTTTACTGCTGCCGGACCCGGCCCGCTCACTGCCCGGGGTTTTTGTTTCGGGTATATACTTATATGCCGCATAGCCCGCTGCTATCGACAAAACCGCATACCCCTTAAATAAAATACTCCAGCCGCTCATAAGAGTGAAATTACTTAATATTACAAAGCCTATCAAAGCGCCATATAATGCGCCCTTGCTGCTTGCGCCGTCTACCTGCCCGATAACAGCCCCTCTTTTCCCGGCATCTGCGGTATCCATGGCAATAGAGTACGCCGAAATCCACATAAGCGAAGCGCCTATGGCCTGAATAAACCTGCTTATATACAAAGAGAGGACATTAGTTGAATATGAAAACAATAGCATAGAAAGCCCATAAAAGATAAAAGCAGCAACAAAAAAAGCCTTCCTTCCGTATTTGTCTGTTCCTTTTCCAATAAGCGGCCTTAATAT
>JAEXXN010000079.1 GCA_023405875.1 Bacillota bacterium
CTCTATTTCTGATTCTTTTTTCAGTAAGGCCATTTCAGAAGAAGAGCTTGACCATAACGGCTTCAGGCAGCTGCTGGAAGAAATCATAAAGATAAGTGATTTGAAAAGGCTTAAGTGGGGTATAAAGCTTTACAAGTCCGCAAGCCGGTTTTTAAAGGAAACTGAGCCGGCAGGGCTGGAGGGAAATACCGAAGAGCTGAAGGCAAGGCTGGAAAACCTGGCTGTAAGGGTAGGCAGCCTCGTTAAAAGCACATCCTTTCTGCCCCTATTCGATAATAAGAGGAAGCTGTTCTCCATCGGCTACAACGAAGAGGAGGAACAGCTCACCAAGTCGTATTATGACCTGCTTGCTTCCGAAGCAAGGCAGGCCAGCCTTATAGCCATAGCCCGTGGCGAGGTCAAAAAGGAGCATTGGTTCATGCTCAACAGGACCCTGACGCTGGTAAACGGTTACAAGGGGCTTATTTCATGGACCGGAACGATGTTTGAATACCTGATGCCGCTGCTTATTATGAAGGATTATCCCAACACTCTTCTCCATGAGACCTATGATTTTGTCGTAAGATGTCAGAAGGATTACGGAAACAGGAGAAAAGTACCCTGGGGAGTGTCGGAGTCAGGCTATTATGCCTTTGACTTCAGACTGAATTATCAATACAAGGCCTTTGGGATCCCAAGCCTGGGGCTTAAACGGGGACTTGTGAACGACACTGTTATAGCTCCCTATGCAACTGTTCTGGCTCTGATGGTAAATGCGGCCGAGGCGGCAAAAAATATAATGCAGTTGAAGGCGGAAGGACTGGATAGCCCTTACGGCTTCTATGAGGCTATAGATTACACTCCTGAAAGGCTGAAAAAGGGGAAGAAAAGCAGTATAGTCAGGAGCTTTATGGCCCACCATCAGGGTATGAGCTTTTTAGCCCTTAACAATACCATAAATAATTATATAATGCAGGAAAGGTTTCACAGGGAACCGGAGATAAAAGCCGTTGACATTCTCATGCAGGAAAGGATCCCTTCCAAGGTCATCTTCGCCAAGGATTACAAGGAGAAGATCGAGCCCTTTGAGGAAGCCCAAAAGGAGGATGTGGAATATACCAAGGTGCTGGGGCTTAACAACAACATACTGCCGGAAGTACATATGCTGTCAAACGGAGACTATTCCGTGATGGTAACGGACAATGGCTCAGGCTTCAGCAAATACAAGGATATGGCTGTTACCAGGTGGAGGGAGGACAGCATATTGAATGAATCGGGAATGTTCTTCTATATCCAGGATATTGAAGGCAATTCCGTATGGTCGAACTCTCTCAATCCCTGCGGTGTGCTGCCGAACAATTATAAGGTTGTTTTTTCCCAGGATAAAATTACAATTTCAAGGACAGACGGTGTCATAGATACAAATACTGAAATCATTGTTTCTCCCGAGGATAATGTGGAGTTAAGGCGCATAACGCTGACCAACCACAGCCAGCAGCCCAGGATATTGGAGATAACAAGCTACTTTGAGGTGGTAATGACACCGCAATCCGCAGATTTGGCGCATCCTGCCTTCAGCAACCTGTTTATCAGAACCGAGTACATCGGCAAATACAATACACTGCTTGCTGCAAGAAGGCCAAGGGAGGAAAAAAAGAAAACCGTCTACTCCTTTCATGAGCTTACTGTGAGAGAGGACGTACTTGGAGGCATACAATTTGAAACAGACAGGGCAAAGTTCATCGGAAGGGGAAATTCGGTGGAAAAACCTGCCGCCCTTGAAGGGAATCATCCTTTGTCCAATACCGTAGGCCCTGTACTGGATCCTGTCATGAGCCTGAGATGCAGGGTAAGATTGCAGCCGGGCCAGACTGCAAAGCTGAATTATATAACGGGCATATCTGAGGATAAGGAAAAAGCCGTATTATTGGCTGAGAAATATCACGACAGTGCATCAATAGACAGAGCCTTCGAGCTTGCCTGGACCAGAAGCCAGGTGGAAATGAGATATCTCAATCTCAAGAAAGGGGAAATTGAGCTTTTCAGGCAGTTGATGTCCCAGATAATATACCTCAGTCCGTTAAGAAGGCGGCAGGAAGAGGCCATAACAGGGAACCGGAAAGGCCAGTCGGGGCTATGGGCATATGGCATTTCAGGGGATCTGCCTATAGTGCTTGTGCGCATAGCAAAGGCTGAAGATATGGACTTAGTCAGGGAATTGCTTAAGGCCCACGAGTATTGGAGGCTTAAGGGACTTTTTGTGGACCTGGTGGTATTGAATGAGGAGGAACTATGCTATAATCAGCCTCTGTACAATCTGCTCCAGGATACTATAGCTGTGAGCCATGCAAGGGATATCAGGGATAAGTCGGGGGGTGTCTTCATAAAACAGGGGTGCCTGCTTTCTGAAGAGGATAAGCTGCTGCTTTCCGCAGAAGCAAGGATAGTGATAAAAGGAAAAAATGGTTCTCTTGCTGCACAGACAAAGGTGAAAAATGGAGATAACTACTTTGAATATAAACGTTGGAAGGATAAAGGCAAGACTAATAACAGGAGCACCCTTAAACCGCTAGAATTGCAGAATTTCAACGGCTATGGAGGCTTTGACAGGGATGGCAGGGAATATGTAATCAAGCTGAATGAGAAAATGAATACCCCCGTACCCTGGAGCAATATAATAGCAAATAAAAGCTTCGGGTTCATGATAACAGAATCCGGCGCTTCTACTACCTGGTCGGAAAACAGCAGGGAAAACAAGCTGAGCACCTGGTCCAACGATCCTGTCCTGGACCCCTCCGGAGAAATAATATATATGAGGGATGAGAGTACGGGAGAGATATGGTCGGTGACACCGCGCCCAATAAGGACCGAAACACCGTATATAATCAGGCATGGCTTCGGATACTCCAGCTTCAGCCACAACTGGAACGGCATAGAGCATGAGCTGACGGAATTCGTTCCTGTTTCCGACAGCGTAAAGCTGTGCATACTTAAGCTGAAAAATAACACCGGCGTAAAGCGGCAGCTATCGGCAACCTATTATGTGAGAACGGTACTGGGAGTAAATGACCAGTTGACGGCCCGCCATGTTTATACCGAGCTGGGTACAAATGGAGCCATTCTGATA
>JAEXXN010000120.1 GCA_023405875.1 Bacillota bacterium
ATCCTGCATAATGCCACTGGTCATACCGGTAAGGCGCAGGAGGACGATGAGCCTGAGTCAGAAGACCTGCCTGTTTTGTGCACCGGAATACTCTACGAGCGATAGGGGGTGGCGATATGCATTCAAAATACCATTTACTGGTGTTTAATACCTCTTGACCAATGTGTTGAGAGGTTTTTTATTTGCCAAATAAAAAAATACGTGAGGTATTTATGAAAAACAGCTATAGGTTTTATATGAACACAGACTGTACATATTTCCCTTGCCATAAGGTAGATAACACAGAGGAATTCAACTGTATGTTCTGCTACTGCCCTCTTTATTTTATTGAGGACTGCGGCGGGAACCATGACAGCAGCAGCGGGTTCAAGGATTGTACCCATTGCACTATTCCCCATGTACCGAAAGGGTATGACTTTATAAATGAAAAGATAGTAAAAGAATTTAAGGCTATGAGGCAGAGAAAAGAAAGCAGCAAGCTTTAAGTATAATAATGAAAATTGAATATACAAGTGAAATTGTTGATGAAAGTATGGAAGCAATATTTATTTTAACGAAACAGAGAAAGATCAGGAGGAAAATAAACAATGAGCAACAAAAGAAAAGCCATCGGCTTGACCTTTATATTTCTTATTATTACATGCATAGCCTTTACAGGCTGCGCCCCAAAAGCTGCTGAGCCGGCTCAGCCTGCGGCGGCACAACCCGCCGCGCCCGCAGCTATTACGATTATAGATGATGTGGGACGGGAGATCTCACTTGAAAAACCCCTGGAAAGAGTAGTTGTCTTTAACAAGTTCAACAGCGAGATAATACGTGCCTTGGGCAAGGTTGATACAATTGTCGGTACAGATAAAAATTCACTGCAGGACAAGGAATACTGGCCCGGCTGGAATGAAGGCATGCTGGCCGGAAACAGCCAGACGGATATCGACTATGAAAAAGTTGCCGAGCTTAAGCCTGATGCGGTCATATTGCCGAAAAACGGCGCTTATGAAGAATGCGAGAACAAGCTTGCTCCTTTCGGCATCAAGGTAATTGTTATAACCGGCTGGGAAAATACCAGCTTTGCAAAGCAGATAGAGATTGCCGGCAAAGCATTTGCCCGGGAGGAAAAAGCAAAGGAATATATCGACTTCTGCCAGAATCAGGTGGACCTGCTGGCAGCCGCACTTAAAAATGTTGACGGACAAAAGACGGTATATCTGGAAAATAGCGGCGAGTATAAGACCTGCCTGCCCGGCTCCGGCTGGAATGATATGATTACCATGGCAGGGGGCAGGAACCTGTTCGGCGATGTGGACTTTGCAAAGGAGGATCAGGCGAAAGGCAGTGTTCACAGCTTCTCTGTCGATCCCGAGGAAATAATTACCCGGAATCCTTCGGCAATTTTACTCAATGTATATGACAGCAAGGCAATCAAAGGTACAAGCGTATACATTCCGCCGGAACCGGATGCCGCCAACGAAGCTTTATTGGCGCTTACCAGGCGTCCCGGCTGGAAAACCCTTGATGCTGTTAAAAACAACAGCATATACGGTATTTCAGCCTTCTGCGGAAACGGCTGCTTCAAGATCACCGGTGCTACCTATCTCGCAAAATTCTTATATCCGGAAGCAATGGCCGATATAGACCCTGATGTTTTCATGGCCGAATGGCTTGAGAAATATCAGGATATGCCTTTCCAACCCGGACATACCATGGCAGTCAAAGTACAATAGAACCTGTACACGCAGTCCTGCCCCTATCCGGCAGGGCTGCCGTAATTATATAGGAGGTGCATCATGGCTTCACATCAGCCTGTTTCTACCAGAGATTCCATCATAAAGACCTATACTGAAAAAACAAGATGGATGTATCTGCTGCTGGTGCTATGTATCGCAGCTACATTGCTTGCTGTTGTTACTGCCGTATGTGTAGGCTCTGCAGACCTGAGCCCCCGGGAGGTAGGAGCTTCCATACTGTCATTTTTATTTCCCAGGACACATCCCATAGCAGATGAGGTTAAATACAATATAGTATGGGAGCTGCGGCTTCCCCGTATCGTTCTGGCAGTATTGGCCGGAGCAGGGCTTTCCATGTCAGGGGTTGTGATGCAGGCACTTACCCGCAATCCTCTTGTCAGCCCGTTTACAATAGGCATTTCCAATGCGGCAGCCTTCGGCGCTTCTATAAGCATCATCCTCGGCGCCAGATATTTGGGTTCAGGCCAGCTTGCCATAACCCTCGGGGCTTTTTGCAGTGCGGCTTTATGTGCGGTGCTCGTTTATCTGATTTCTTCTAAAAAACAGATGAGTTCAGTTGCTATTGTACTGACCGGTACAGCTCTTACCTATTTGTACAGTGCCTTGACAAATACCGTACAGTACACCAGCAACGATGATAAGCTGGCTGCTGTCGTACGCTGGACCTTCGGCAGCTTCAGCGGCAGCACTCCGGGGCAGATCCTTATTCTCGGCAGCCTGATTGCTGTTTTGCTGCCTGTTTTTCTAAGGTATTCATGGGCGCTGAACGCGCTTTCCTCCGGAGGGGATGATATTGCCCGGGGATTGGGTATCAACGCTTCGAGGGTCCGTGTCCTTCTGGGTGCCCTGTCAGTCGTCCTTACAGCCTGCATTGTAAGCTTCAGCGGGGTAATAGGCTTTGTGGGCATTGTAGGGCCGCATATTGCACGGCTTCTCATCGGAGCGGACCACAAATTCCTGCTGCCCTTTTCAGGGATATTCGGCGGACTGCTCACTTTGGCGGCAGACACCATCGGACGCACTCTTTTCGCACCGGTCATAATTCCTGTCGGAATCGTTATTGCATACATCGGAGTGCCCATTTTCCTGCAGCTTATTCTTTCCAAAAAGGAGATGTATTTTCAATGAGTCTTGTTGTTGATAAGCTTACCTTCGGCTATAAACATAAGAAAATACTTCATGATATCTGCCTGGCTGCCGAAGCAGGCGAAGTGATCAGTCTTGTGGGCCCCAACGGTTCCGGCAAGACCACCCTTCTCAAATGTATCGGCCATATCCACAAGGCATGGTCGGGAAGCGTTTGTGTCGGAGAGGCCGAGCTTGGCAGGCTGAGCCCAAAAGAGCTGGCAAAAATCGTGGGTTATGTTCCCCAGGATACCGGTTCCAGCTTTCCCATCAACGTATTCAGCGCTGTGCTGCTGGGAAGGACTCCCCATGTGCAGTTTTCGGCTGCCGACTCCGATATGGAGGTCGTTTCGGATTGCCTTTGCCTGCTGGGACTGGGCGACCTGGCCTTCCATATGCTGAGCGAATTGAGCGGCGGTGAGCGGCAGCGTGTATTCATGGCCCGTGCTCTCGCGCAGGAGCCTAAGCTTTTGCTGCTGGACGAGCCCACAAGCAACCTGGATATCAAGCATCAGCTTCAGACCCTCCGCATTGTGCGGGATATAGCCCATGAACGCGGTATCATCGTTATCATGGTACTGCATGACCTTAACCTGGCCAGCCGGTTTTCAGACCGTATTCTGATGCTTAAAAACGGAAAAATATTTGCACAGGGTAAATCCGCAGATGTAATCAACCCGGAAAATATCCAATATGCATATGATGTAGAGTCCTTTGTCCATGTGGAGAACGGTCTTCCCGTAGTTATGCCCCTGGATGTATGTGCCGAAAGACATGGGGATATGCCCGTGAATATAGGTGTCCTCGCAGAAGGCCTACAGAGCAGGATGGTGTAAGCAGAATGAAAAGAATAGCATTTTATGGTAAAGGCGGCATCGGTAAGTCGACAGTTTCGGCAAATGTAGCCGCCGCAATGGCAGAGCAGGGACTCAGGGTATTGTTGATAGGCTGTGATCCCAAGGCTGATTCCTCCAGGACATTGCTGGGACGGAAAATCCCGTCTGTGCTGCAAGTCCTGCAAGAGAACAGTGAGCCGGGGCTCACTTCACTTCTTTTTACAGGCTATGCCGGAGTCACCTGTGTGGAGTCCGGAGGCCCAAAAGCCGGTGTGGGTTGCGCAGGGCGCGGAATCATCACTGCACTTGAAGAGCTCAAGTATCATAAGGTTTTTGAACAAAGCTGGGATATTATCATCTACGACGTATTGGGGGATGTCGTCTGCGGCGGTTTTTCGGTGCCTATGCGGGACGGCTTTGTGGATGAGGTCTACATTGTAACTTCGTCGGAATTCATGTCTCTCTATGCCGCCAACAACATCCTGCATTCCGTCGGGCATTTCAGGGAAAGCTCCGACCTGTCCTTTGGAGGGTTGATTCATAATCACCGCAGCTCCTTTATTGACCGCAATGCTGCCGGGCGCTATGCAGTACAGGTCGGCGCACGTATTTGCGGTGAGATCCCCTGCTTTGATGAGATCATCGCGGCAGAGCTCCAGGCCAAGACTGTATTGGAGGCCTTCCCGGCTTCGGCTGCATCGGGCAGTTTCAGAAAGCTGGCTGAAAGCATCCTGAGCTTAAGCGACCCTCCGCAACCCAAAGCACTTGAAGACGATCAGATGGAGGACTTCATTGCCGGTATCTGGAAGGAAAGGAAGGAGGAATATTGATGCAGCAGCCTCAATGGATGTTTATCCATAAGCTGTCGGAGCACCGGCAGCCGCAGAACAGCTTTATGTACCGCTGCCTACCCAGGGATAACTGCTGCATAATGGTTGAACAACTGCTGACATTTCCTGAAGTATATGTGCTGGCAGTGGGCTCCAGATCCTGCCTTCAGTTTATGCACTCCTCAGTGTACGGGAAGCCCCAGGGCAGGAGGTTGCTATACATACCCCAGAGCCTGGAGGGATGTGTGGACAGCAGTCACCTGGAAGCGGTGGAAAAAGCAGTCTGCCTGGCTGTGCAGAGGGGTGCCAAAGGCGTTATCCTGTATCTCTGCTGTGCAGATGTGCTCATAGGTACGGATTTTACCCGTTTATGCAGCCGGCTTGAAAGGGAAACAGGCGTTTTGGTCCGCCCGCTGTACAGAGGGATCGTAGC
>JAEXXN010000342.1 GCA_023405875.1 Bacillota bacterium
CATGAGAAGGGCAATAGCGGAGAATATTACATTGACTATTTTTGATGAATGCTATGCAGATGAATTGCTTGGTATAGCAGAGGAAACAGGTGTCAATGCAAGAATTCACATAAAAATAGAGACCGGACTGAACAGGCTGGGGTTCCTGCCCAATCAGGATACGCTCAATATAATAAGAAGCTTGAAGGCCAGCCCAAATATCTTGATAGAGGGAATATATTCACACTTTGCATTATTAGATGAAGAAAATGATAGGATTCAATTCGAAAAGTTCGGCAATTTTATCCGCAAGCTTGAGGAATGCAATATTGACATACCTATAAAGCATATGAGCGACAGCATAGCCGCAGTTGATTACCCATGGTCCCACCTGGACATGGTAAGGCTGGGCTCTGTATTATATGGACTCAAATCCTACAGAAAGTCTTTTGAAAGCCTGAATTTGAAGAATGCAATGAAGCTTGTAAGTACCATCAGCCAGGTTAAAACCATATGTAAAGGAGAGGCGGTAGGCTACGACCGCAGCTTTGTTGCCGAAAAGGATACGAAAATCGCTACCCTGGCTTTTGGCTATGCAGACGGTTACCCCAGGTGCCTGAGCAATAAGGGCTATGTCACGGTAGGGGGGGCCAGAGCCCCTGTTGTGGGGAAAATTTGTATGGACCAGTGTATGGCGGATGTTTCCGGCATACAGGATATAAAGGCAGGGGACGAGGTAGTTATATATTATGACGGTTCTGACGGGACTGTGTCTGTAAATGAGGCTGCAATATGGGCGGATACAAACAAAAACGAGATTCTTTCGAGGCTTCATAAAAGAGTATCAAGGGTCTATGCTTATAAGGGTGAGACCTTGAGCATAAAAAACCGTGTATTGGAGGAATGGGAATGAAGCTGGATATTATTGAAAAAAATGCGGAAAGCTTGCTGGAATATATGGTTGAGGCCAGGAGATACCTGCATAAGCATCCTGAGCTTAGTAAAGCGGAGTATAATACACAGCAGTACATCATATCAAAGCTGGAGGAGGAAAACATACCCTGTTATAAAATAGCAGATACGGGCGTAGTAGGCATAATCAAAGGCAGGCCGGAAGGAAGGGTCATCGGAATAAGAGCGGATATAGATGCATTGCCGATAATGGAGGAAAGCAGCAAAGCGTATTGCTCTGAAAACAAAGGCGTAATGCACGCCTGCGGTCACGATGCACATACCGCGATTCTGCTTGGCACGGCAAAGCTGTTCAATTCTGTTAAGGATCAGCTTGACGGGAGTGTAAAATTGTTCTTTCAGCCTGCTGAAGAAACCACCGGCGGCGCGAAAAGAATGGTTGAAGAGGGCTGTATGGAGAACCCTGCCGTGGATTACGTGATAGGGCTGCATGTTATGCCCTATATACCTTATGATGCAATTGAGATAAAATACGGACAGGCAAATGCGGCAACAAATGCCGTAAAAATAACCGTCAGGGGCAAAGCTGCCCACGGGGCATATCCGGAAAAGGGGATAGACGCCATACTGATTGCAGCTCACATGGTATGCGCCCTGCAATCCCTGGTAAGCCGGAACGTATCGCCCTTAAATCCATGTGCGCTGACGATAGGAATGATAAACGGCGGGGTAAAGGAAAATGTCATTGCCGAGGAAGTAGTCCTTAAAGGGACGCTTCGGACCCTGAATCCTGAAACGCGCAGTTTTATGAAGAAAAGAATAAAGGACTTGAGTGAGGGTATAGCCGGTTCCCTTGGAGGAGAGTGCAGTGTTGAAGCAATAGATGACTATCCGGCGCTTATAAATGACAATAGAGTAATTGATATAATCAGGAAAAGTGCTGAAGAGGTATTGGGAAAAGAAAAAATATATATTAAGGAATACCCAAGCCTGGGCTCGGAGGATTTCCAGTATTTTGCGGAAGATATTCCGGGAGCCTTCTATTCCGTGGGCTGCAAGCTTGAAGAGAAGGGAGAGTATGCTTTGCATACCAAAGACTTCGATATAGACGAGCGGTGCTTGAAAACAGGCCTGCTGGTCCATGCCAATACAGTTCTCAACCTGATGAAAGCTTAATTTGCTTTTTCAGGCGCTGTGAGGCAGACGGGGATCATAACGGTGCCGGACATATTTTGGGGGTTAATGTGATAATAGAGTATAAAACAATCAATGTGGCTTGTATTTATATAAAGAAGCAAAAGGAACCGGAACCGTCTCTTTTGCTTCCATGAGAGCATTTTAAGCATTGTTTTTGTCTTGCACTAAAAAGCTATCATAAATCTTCCAGAGCTTTTTGAGCTGAGATATGCACACTGCTGCCGCTACTATGACTAATCCTATTATGACAACAGAAGTTATGATAATTGCTACCACATTTGAGTGCGTAACCGCAATATACAGAAGAAAGCCCATTACCAATATTGCTACGGCTAAAACAGACACGACCTTCTTTGCATAACTGAAATATTGATTGCAGAAATCACAAGGATTCGCAACAAAATCAACGTCTGAAATCACATTTGATTCAGCCGTAAAGACAGGCGATGACCATTCATTCGTTCTTTTATCATACTTTGAATTAGTAAAGGTCAGGCACACATCTGTATCCTGCTGCATATCGACAAGCAATTTCGCTCTTAAACGATATGCCTTAATGTTATTGTACCAGTCCGAGTCGTTATTCAATAAAAATGTATTAAACACGCCTTGGATGACGATAGTAATGACATGGATAAGTATCCAAAGAGGCGTCCTGTTGCTTGCCGTGAGTTCCTGTTCGATCTCGATTCTATATTGTTTCTTTTCATCGACAGTAAAGGAAACAACCGGAATGGTATTGTCAGTATCCCTACAAAGTGTTTTTGACTCACCATTTGCTTTTATTGACAGGCAGTCGTCCGAAGGGATTTCTCCATAAATATTTAGTAACATAAAATCGCCCACAACCCTCCAATTCGTATTTGGATTATTATTCACCAATTTCAACACATCCATGTATTGATCAGTTATACTGCTTCAATATTTTCTCGTAGACCGCCGTTACTTCGGTGCCCTGCGGCTCGATGCCCAGCCTCGGTCATAGGTGACGAGCGTTTTCCCGCCCTTCCGAATCTCCGGCTTGGAAATGTGATCTTCGCCTATCCCGTATAATGTATGTAGCCGTAGCGCCAAATGTAGGCCATATTGATACATTTCCGTTTTCATAGCCCCAAAAGGTCATCAGGCTGTTTGGCTCTTCATTTGTTGTCAAGGTTATGCCGTTATTAGGACGGATTCCCCAGTACCACTGCCGTACGGCACCTGTAACGTCAACATATATATAAGCATTGACATTGTCCCCGTCTAGGGGAGTACTATAAGCGGTGGCTTCAAATCATTGTCCCTGGTGGTAGTATTTTGTGAGAATAACATCTGCAAATTTGCTTCACTTCTTTACTAGATTGAAAGTTTGTCCTGCTGCAGCTTATTCCAGCGTGGTATAAAAGTTGCAATATGAAGAAGGCGATAGAGAAGCGCATTCTAATATAATAAAATTGAATTTTAATGTTGAAATAATTTTCAGTGTGTATTATAATTGCCCCATGGAAAGAAGTGATCAAATTTAAATAAACGGACGATTATATGAGTTTATAAGTACCGGCAGGATTATCAACAGACATGTTCATTTAGGCAGGGAGCATATAGGCATATTGTTTGGAAAAGGAATCAGCTTACACCGGATCGGTGGAAGCTATTCTGTAAATATAATTGATGAAATAGGAATCGGAGGTAAGATTTATGCTTTCCTCCGATTTTTGAAAATTTAAGCTTTTATTCACGGAGGGTTTATGGCTATTCTTGATATGATTATTGAAACTGATTCAGAGCTGAATATAACCAATATCAAATATATTGGGAAAGCTGCGGAAGCTATAAAAAATGAAATATCCGTTGAGCTTCTGAACAATAATGTTTACAGGGCTTTAGAAATCCCTGATGAACCAAATGAAGGAATAGTCGTTATAGACAATAAATTTTTTAAATATTATATTTCCCAAAACAAAAATGGGGTTACAGTATATTTAAGCTCTGAAGCCATGGTCAAGGATTATTACGAGCAGGCGATACAACAAATTCCGGAAGGGATACAGATTTGGGACAGGAACGGTTTTTTTGTTCACGGCAATTCTGCAAGTGAATTTTTGGAACAGTATTCCATGGGCAACTTTAAAGGCAAGCATTTATTGGACATATATGATTTGAAGGAAGATGTAAGCACTGTTCTAACGGTTCTAAGAACGGATACCCCTGTTATCAACAGATGCGACAGATTTAAGATGAGAAGCGGGAAAACTCTCACTACAATAAATTCAGGTTATCCCTTAAGGGTAGGGGGAAAGCTTTACGGGGCAGTGGTGTTTGAAAGCGACCTGTCCGCATTGAAGCAAATTAAAAGCAGAGTATTTACCCTTGAAAATTATGTTGAAGGACATAAAAAGAAAAATGATAATAATTTTTATAACTTTAACGATATAATACATACATCTGAAAAAATGGAAAAGTTGATCCATTTTTCGAAGAAAGTTTCACTTACAGATTCTTCTGTCCTGATCACGGGAGATACAGGTACCGGCAAAGAGCTCATGGCCCAAAGCATACACACCTTCAGCAACCGGTGCAACAAGCCTTTTATAGATGTTAATTGCAGTGCTGTTCCAAGCAATCTGTTTGAAAGTATGTTTTTTGGGATAGCTAAGGGTGCTTTTACGGGGAGTATGCCCAAAGAAGGATTTTTTGAGATGGCTGAGGGGGGAAGCTTGTTTCTGGACGAAATCAATTCCATGAATATGGATATGCAGGCAAAATTATTGAGGGTCCTTCAGGAAAAGAGGTTCAGGAGAATCGGGGGAAGCGAGGATATAAAATGCGACGTGAGAATCATTGCGGCATCCAATGAGGATCTGTTCCAGCTTATGAGGGAAAATAAAGTGCGGAAGGATTTTTATTACAGAATAGCTGCGGTAAAGATCCACATACCTTCTTTGAAAGAACGAAAGGAAGATATACTTGTTTTGGTGGAGAGCTTTTTAGACATACTTACAGGTAAAGACCAAAACAAAAGCCTTGGAATTGATAAGGATGTATTGAAGGCGCTTTTGAAGCATGATTGGCCGGGCAACATAAGAGAATTGTATCATGCTTTGGAATATGCTTTCAACTATTGTCCTGAAGGTGAAAATATATTGAAGCTGGAGTGTTTCCCCGACTATTTGAGCTCCTATGCCCACAGCTTTTCGGATAAAGGCAGCAGTGATACGGCAGGCAGCCGGGAAACCTTCAAATACAAGATCGAAGAGGCGGAAAAGCTTATAATTAAGGATGTTCTCGAAAAACACGGCTATAATATTACAAAAAGTGCGAAAGAATTGGATATAAGCAGGCAAAGCCTGCAGTACAGGATACGCAAGCTGAACATACTTAATAATTGATGCCAAATAAATATGCGCCGGTGCAAAAATAATATGCACTGGTTTTTGTTTGGAATTTTAATTAAATTTTAAAAATTAAGTTAATTTTAATTGAGCAAGTGCAATAATATTTTGCATGTGACGGACAAAAAAATTGAAGGTCAAAATAAAACATTGGAATTTCAATGCTTTCATGAGTGTAGAACAAAGTAGAAATTGGCACGAAAATTGCTTTTTATATTCACAGGCATTACGTAATGTTTCGTACAGGCGAGTTGCGTAATATCCTTAAAATTTATTTAAGGGGTGTCATAAGAATGAACGACAAAACAAAAAGCCAATCCAAAGCAGAAATACGAAAGGGTGTTTTTTGGCCATCTATTCTGATAGTTGGCGGTGCAGCTCTATTGGGCGTAGTTAATAACCAAATGCTGTCTGAAGTGGCCATGAACATTTTTACAGGGTCGCTGCGTAACTTCGGATGGCTGTATCAGATCGTATCTGTTTTTGCCCTTATACTCATCGCTGCTCTGACATTTACCAAATATGGTAATATCAGAATAGGCGGAGAGAATGCAAAAGCTAAATATTCATTTTTAAGCTGGTTTGCCATGGCTCTTACCGGAGGCATTGCAACAGGAGTTATTACCTATGGGGTGAACGAGCCCATAATTTATTTCGGAAATATTTACGGAGAATTGGCTCAGACAGGAATTGAGCCTGGAACAGCTGAAGCAATATTTTTTTCCATGGGAAGATGTTTTTATAATTGGAGTTTTTTCCCTTATGCCATGTATGCTCTTTCGGGGCTGATCATGGGGTATATCTACTATAATAAAAAGAAGGCCTTATCGATTTCTTCAACCTTGATACCTTTGTTTGGAGACAGGATAACAAAGGGAATCTGGCCGGATATAATAGATACTTTATCTCTCCTTGCAATTGCC
>JAEXXN010000228.1 GCA_023405875.1 Bacillota bacterium
CTACAAAGCCTTTTGGGAGGCTGCCGACCAAGTGAGAAGCCTTGCTTCAAACCCGTCGTACAATAATGAAGACCTTCTGCCGGCAATTCAGATAATAAAGGATAATGAACCGGATTACCTGAAGGGAATGGATGAAATAGTATTTCAATACGATCATGAATCCAAGCAAAAGATAGGGCAAATAGGAATGATCGGAATGGTTACCCTTTTTCTATCCCTTATTATTCTGGGGTCGGAGGTGCTTTTCATATTCAGGCCGGCACTTTTGTATGCAAGCGGCGCAATGGAGGAGGCTAAAGCTTTTCTGGATGTTAACATAGATATATTGTGTGTCTCTGATATACAGGGAAATTTCTACAAGGTCAATAAGAAGTTTGAGGAAATACTGGGCTACAAGGCAGGGGAAGTGGAAGGGAAGAACTTCACATTCTTCGTTCATGAGGAGGATATTCTGGCTACCATGGAAGCAATGAAAAGGCTGGCTGAGAAGAAGAAGCTTTCGTGGTTCACAAACAGATATCGCTGCAAGGACGGTACCTATAAGTATATTTCCTGGTACTCACAGTTAAGAGGAAAATATGTCTATTCCTCCGCAAGGGATGTGACAGCTGAAAAAATAGCGGAGGAAAAGCTTAAGAATATGGCTGTCAAGGATGAATTGACCGGCCTGTATAACAGGCACTACTTTGATATGGTAATAAAAGAAGAAATAGAAAGGGCAGACCGTTATAACGGGACTCTTTCCATGCTGTTGCTTGACCTGGACCGTTTCAAGAATGTAAATGATACCTGGGGACATCCGATAGGTGATGAGCTTTTGAAGCTGACCGCCGAGACAATGGATAAAACCAAACGTAAATCAGATATTCTTTTCAGGTTCGGAGGAGAAGAGTTCATAATCCTGATGCCCAATACCTCAATAGAAGGCGCGGCTGCCGCAGCTGAAAAGATCAGGGCTGCGATAGAAACAAACAGCCATCCGGTTACAGGGGTTCAAACCATCAGCATAGGTGCTGCCGAAAGAATGAAGTCTGAATCCTTTATGCACTGGTACAAACGTACCGATGAAGCCCTTTACAAAGCCAAGCAGAGCGGCCGCAACCGTGTTGTTGCGGCGGATTAGACAGCTGATATTTTGGCTTCGGATATGGAAGAATAAGCTGAGGATGATACAATAATATGGAGGGTTGGTATGGAAGTCATAAAAAAGGGTACTGATAAGTTTTACATTGGGGAAAGCATGGATAATGCAAAAGCCGAAATAACCTTCACTCAGAAGGACAAGGCTATTCTTGTTATTGAACATACCCGTGTATCCCAAGAGCTGAAAGGACAGGGAATCGGACTGCAATTGGTAAGAAAAGTAGCGGAGTATGCATGCCAGCAGAACAAAAAAATCATACCTGTTTGCAGCTTCGCCAAAAAAGTCATGACCGAGAACGAAGAGTATAAGGATATTCTGGCTGAAAAATGATTGAAAGAAAGCCCTTGAAAGATGTGCCCGGTTTGTCCGGAAAAACAATCGATAGAGAACCTTGGAACCCCTTGAGATAACAGCTCAGGGGGTTATTTTTTGCCGCAGGAGGTAATAAATAGAAGTATCATAACTGCTATTGACTTATCTGGACAGAGAAGCTATAATTGCTTTAGTAAATTAGTAGTCTACTAAATTACTAAAGCAGTAAACTGCAAATTGCTGTTGAGCCTAAAATGGCAATTACGGTACAGCTATCGTAGACTCTATGAGAAAGGAAGTTAAAGTATGAAAATCGTTGTTATTAATGGAAGCCCTAAGGGAAAAGCAGGTAATACCAATAGAATGGCGGAAGCCTTTCTAAAAGGTGCCGAAGCGGCGGGGGCGGAAACAGTAAATATTTTGTTGGCAGAAAAGGACATAAAGCACTGCGACGGCTGCCACACCTGCTGGCTCAGAGGCCCGGGACAGTGTGTGATACAGGATGATATGCTGGAGGTATTGTCGGTGCTGGGAAGTTCAAATATCATTGTTTTTGCTTCTCCGGTATATTTTTCTAACATTTCCGGGAGGCTGAAGGTATTCATGGATCGGATGACCATGATAGGAAGCCCTCACTCACAAAGCAGCGCTGATAACGGTAAGCGGCATATGGAGGCAGCAAATATAACAGGTCCCCGTTTAATGATGCTGTCAAGCTGTGGCAATCCGGATAGATGTGAATTTGATGTGACTTCTCTTTGGATAAATAAAGTTTCAGAAAAGATGAAGATGGAACTGGCCGGCGAGATATACGCCATAAGGGGAAAGTACCTGATTGACACACCCCAGGAGCTCCAGGGTGTGGTTGACAATTATATTCAGATGTTGGAAAAAGCAGGGGGAGCTGTTGCATCGGATATGAAGCTGTCAAAAGAAGCCAGATCCAAGCTGGAACAGGTCAATGACAGGTTTGATACTATTGTATAAAAGGAAGCAAAAGGAACCGTCCCTTTTGCTTCTTTATTTTCTCAGCAGGTGCTTCAGCACACGGCGAAGGAATGGCTCCTTTGCTGCAGGAATGCAGCTCTGCACCGGCGCTTGGCTTTGGAGCGGTTGGGCGGGTACCGGGGCAGTATGGACTTCAGGTGCTTTGGTTTCCTGTGCTTTAACCTGAGTCTGCCGGCTCCTCTGCTTTTTATGCTGCTGCGTATGCTTTCCGGGAGCGGGCTTTTTCTGCTCTGCCTTTGTTTTTGACTGCATCCACCTTTCAGCCTCGGCCCGGTGCTCGTTCAAAACAGCATCAGAGGGTAATTCTGCTTCTTCAATCAAAGCTCCTATATGCTCTTCTATTGCGTAGAGGCTCATGATATCCTCACCTGTAACCAGTGAGATGGCTCTGCCTGCCTTCCCGGCCCTTCCGGTACGGCCTATCCTGTGGACATAGCTGTCCTTATCAAGAGGGACATCATAGTTTATTACCAGAGATAAGCCTTCTATGTGGATGCCCCGGGCAGCCACATCTGTGGCTACCAGTATGTTAAATTCCCCATGTTTGAACTGCTGTATGGTTCTCGTACGCCTGGACTGTGGTATATCGCCGTGCAGCGCCTGGGAAGAATATCCCTTTCTGGCTAAAAAGCCCTGGACCCTGTCTACGGCAATTCGCGTATTGCAGAAGATCATACAGCTTTCAGGCCGTTCCACCATAAGCAGACGGTTTAATTGTGTGTTTTTCGCGTTATTATCAACCCGATAATATACCTGCTCAGTTGTATCCACTGTCTTGGTCTGGGATTCGATCTCTATAGTAGCGGGGTTTCGCATATAATCCTTACAAATCCTTCTGATCTCAGGGGGTATGGTAGCTGAAAAAAGAAGAGTTACCCTGTCTTTGGGGAGAGTCTCTATGATTCTTGACACCTGTTCTATAAAGCCCATGTCCAGCATCATATCCGCTTCATCAAGCACAAGAAAACGTATATTCCCGGTATCCAGGTTGTTATGCTGAATGTGGTCATAGATCCTGCCCGGCGTTCCGGTGACAATGGAAACGCCTTTACTTAGTGCCTGAATTTCAGTATTCATACTGTGTTTACCGTATACAACCACTGTCTTATGCTGAAGCTGAGAAGACATTTTCTTGAGATCGCTGTCTACCTGGACAGCCAGTTCCCGTGTGGGGGTGAGAATCAGGCCCTGGGGCCCTGCAGCGGCAGGATCAATCATCTGCAGCATGGGAATACCGAAAACAGCAGTCTTGCCACTGCCGGTCTTTGATATTACGATTTGATCCTTTCCGTTCAGGATGTGAGGGATTGCTCTGCTCTGTACTTCTGTAGGTGTTTCGAAGCCCATTTTTTCCAGGGCTTTTAAAATTGGAGGCGAGATGCCTAAATCATTAAAACTTTTTTTCATTGCTATCTTCTTTCGTTATTTAAAATTTTTAAAATAGGAGAATAGTACCTTTAATATATATGAATAGCCTCATTATATACACTTTCATAGCTGCTATTGAATTATAACATATCTTATGATATATTTGAACAATTGAACATATCCTGGAGTGGGCCGGGAAAGTAGTTATCGGCAGTTTCCGGCAGGATGAGCCTGCCGGACCGGAGATACCGGAGCATCTTTGAAATGGCGGCAGGTTTGCTGAAAATTCCTCAGGGACAATGGCCTGAGGGAATTTTTTTGCTTCGGCGTTATTAAATGTTATAATATTACTATAAGTGAAAAAAATGTCGAAAGATATTGTTATAACGCATCAGTAGAAAATTTTTCGGTTGTAGAAAAATTTTCTTACCTTTTGATTGGAGAAATAAAATGTTTATTAAGGATTCTCTAAGAAGTAAAATTATCTTCAGCATAATAATAGGAGGCTTGATACCATATATTCTGGGGGTATTGTACATTACCGGGTATATGGATAATTGGCTGTACAGGGATAATTTGCAGACTACCAACAGGTTTCTGCATCAGGTAGATGAGTTTATAGATATGGCGCTTATAGGAAGATTCTCTGAAACAGTAGCAATGCTTGCGGACAGCAATACCGTAATTGGTTCTGAAAGCTCAATACGTTCATACCTTGATTATTCTGCCGGAAAGGTATTGCCGGGCCCGGCTGCATCGGAGCTGTCGGTTGCAGAAGCATTCAAGGAAGTAAAAAGGAGTCATGGGAATATCAATTATATTTTTCTGGGTATGGAAAACGGAACATATCTTGAATATCCGGAATTTCAGCCCCAATCTGCTTATGACCCCAGGTTGAGGCCTTGGTACCGGAACAGCATCAATACAGATGAGATCATAATATCCGATCCCTATATTTCCCAGGTTACCAATGACATGGTCATCAGCTTTACCAGGCGGGTGATGCTTAAAGACGGGCAAAGGGGTGTAATAGGGCTGTCGGTTAAAATTGAAGACCTTGCCAACAGTATAGATGGTATACGGCTTGGAGATTCAGGCTATATTCTTGTCTTAAATTCCAATGACAAAATTACTGTAAGCCCGGAAAATCCTGACTGGCTGCTAAAAAGCCCTGAAGAGCTTAAGCTGGACTTCCTGCAGAATATCGAGGACCGCACCGGAGAGATCATTGAAACCGAAATAGGTGGGGAGGAAAAGCTGGTCAATGCATTTATTTGCGAAGAAAGCGGGTGGAAGCTGTTTGCCATACAGTCCAAGGAGGAGATTGTAGGAAAGTCCAGGGCAATATCCAACATTCTTGTTGTCATTTATTTTGTAATGATGTCGGTAATGTCTACAATTATTATTGTCATAACAGCCCGGTTCACAGGACCGATCCTTGGCATATCCAGGGCAATCAACAGCATTGCCGCCTATGAGCTTAATTTTAACCAGCATATTGATATGAGCCGGTATGCAAAGAGAAATGATGAAATAGGAATTATCACCAAGGCTCTCTGCAATATGCAGGATAGCTTTTCAGAGCTGAGCAATACCGTTGAAGCCATGGACACCGAAATCAAAAATATTGATCTGACGAAAGAGGCGCCTGCAAGGCTGACACTATCGACCGACAGTCCCTTTAATCATGTTGCCACTTCCTTTAACATGCTTCTGGAGCGTATTCAGGAATATTTGTATCAGCTCAAAGCTTCAAATGCTGAAATACAGGAAAAAAATGAGGAATTAAGAGCATCGGAAGAAGAGCTTGTGGCTCAAATAGAAGAAATCGAGACCCAAAGGCAGTATATTGATTTCCAGGCATATCACGATTCCCTGACAAATCTGCCGAACAGAAGAAGGTTTATAGAATATCTCAATCAGGCATTGAGATATAAAAAAAATGGAGCCGTTGTATTTCTCGATATCGATAATTTTAAAAGGATCAACGAAACTATGGGGCATGTCTTTGGTGACAAGGTACTGCTGGGCATTACCAGGCTCCTGGAGAGGCTGGCTACAAAAGATATTTTCGTATCGCGCTTCAGCGGAGATGAGTTTCTTATCCTTGTACAGAGCGACGGTAATGTTGACAGCGTCAAGCAGTTCATCGATGAATTGTTAAATATTTTCAGCAGGCCTATTTTTATAGAAGGAAACAACGTAGAGATTGCATTCAGCATCGGGGTGAGCTTGTTTCCTGATGACAGCTCGGACCCGGACCAACTGATAATGAATGCTGATATGGCATTATATGAGGTAAAAAGCGCCGGGAAAAACGGATATCGTTTTTTTGATACAGGTATGACTGAGCATCTTGCAAAAAAGGCGAATATTGAGCTTCAAATCAAAAAAGCCATTGAAAATGACGGCTTCAAGGTTGTGTACCAGCCCCAGGTCGATCTGTCCAATGGAGAGGTTGCCGCCTATGAAGCGCTTATAAGGTTCAAGGATAATTCCTTTTCTCCGGCTGAGTTCATTCCGATTGCTGAGGACAATGGTTCGATTATAAAAATCGGCAGGATCGTTACCGAGAAAGCTGTTCAACAGCTGGCAGACTGGCATGCAAAGGGTTATGCCCTCAAAGCTGTTTCAATTAATTTTTCGGCGCTGCAGCTCTATGATGGTGATTATCTGGATTTCCTGCTGGATATATTGAAGAAGCATGATGTCAATGCAAAATATATTGAGCTTGAGATAACAGAAGGTATCTTTCTGGATAATAAAGAGCTTGCCCTTGAGTTTCTGGAAAAGCTTAGAAGCCATGGAATCAAGATAGCCATTGACGACTTTGGGACAGGGTATTCTTCTCTCAGCTATCTTACTTTTCTTCCCATTGACAAAATCAAGCTGGACCGCTCACTAAACGTTAAGTTTCTGGAGATCGAGAACATCAAGGTAATGGACAGTATCATTTCTCTGGCACACAGTCTGAACCTGGAGGTTGTAGCTGAAGGGATAGAAACCTATGATCAGTTCCGCCGGCTGAAGGTGGGACAATGTGATTATATTCAAGGATATTACTTCAGCAAGCCCCTTGAAGGAGAGGCTATAGATGAAAATTATCATGTAAACTATTATGAGGGGATGGAAAGGAAATTATAGGGCTTTTCTCTTAACGCCGATAATAATTCCAATCAAAAAAACGAACAAAATGTTCGTTTTTATTTTTATATTGTTTTTTGCACAAATAAATGTTACTATATAAGATAGACCTAATAGCAGATTAACATATTTACTCAACTATATCATATCATATTTTGCGTAGTGTGTCAATATATTTTGTCAAGCTTTTTTAAAAATATTTTTTGGGGGTGATCATATTGGCCTTTGAAATAATGAATATAGCTTCATCGCTGATTCAAAAACAAGCGGTGGAAGAAATTGAAAAGTGTAATGAGCTTACCTCCCGGTTCGGACTGACCTTATCCCGGGCTGAAGCTGCCGAACTGGTGGAAACCCGGACTCTGGCGCTTAAAAGCAACGGGCGTATTGAATTCGGAGGCGGTGTGCTCGACAAGCTGATCAGGGAGTTCTGTGATTCACCGTATATTTCGATGCACAATTATACAGAAACGCTCAATGAGCTTGTGGATATGTTCTACTACTACAAGAATGAGGCCCTTGACCTGATAAGTGATGATGAGCTGGTCAAATTTATGAAAGAACGCTTTGACGGGATATGCCAGGGGTCCCTTGAGCTGCTTTCCGGGCGGGAGCTTGCGGCCATGGCCCGGAACCTGCGTTACGGCTACGCTCCCGACTATTCCGAGGATGAACCGGATGAGGAGGAGGAATATGATGAATATTGAAAAAAGGCAGGTTATAGACAGCAGTAAGCTCAACGGTGGAGCGTATTTTACTTCAATTGTGCAGGAGGCATACGCCTGTGGGCTTTTGAATGCTTCTGAACTGGAAAAGCTTCAGATGGAATGCATAAGCTTCCTGGCCTATAAGAGCGAAAGGTACAATATGGGAGACAGCAGCTCCATCAGGGTGGAGAAGGCCGAAAGTATTATGAAGTCCATTCTTTATACTATCGGGCTGTACCTGAAATCCCTGCCTGATGCAGATACTGCAGCGTGGGAGCTTAAGAGCGCAAAGGTTCCCGAAATGTATCAGGAAGGCAGGAAGCTTATAGATACAAGACTGCGCGCTGCCAAGGGCCTATACAGGCTGGCTGATAAGAACAGGCTTATTACCCCAAATTATACCTATAATGCAACCCTCAGCGACAATGGAATAGGGAGCTTTTTCAAAGGCTATGATCCCGACTATGAAGCCCATGAGACTTCTGCATCCATTGATTATCAACTGTGTAATCCTGTTGCCGGCCTGGAGGGTGTGGAGTATATTCAGAAATACCTCAGCAGATTGTATATTGAAAATGAATTCTGCAACAAATTTGCCCAGGAGGACATACATCACCTTCTCAGCGGATATGACAGCGGCTACAAGGACCTGCTGCTCAATATATTTGAGCAGGTTTTGACCGGGGCAATAGGGTGCCGGCTTGCCGGACGAAATGCCGGCAAACTGGATATTTCCAGGACTGAGGTGCAATGCCTGTACATTAAGCTGTCTGAGCTTGACGAGGTTACAATGGCCTCAGAGATACGTAAAGCAGCCGGAGAGGTTCTTGCAGAGCTGGGAATAACAAATCCTCCGGTTAAAAGCTATGTGGCGAAAAGCCTTCCCAAAATAACAGCAGGGGTGACCTGTGCAGTAAAGACCGATACCCTGGAAAAGATATTTGCAGCTCCTGTCGATTCGGAGCTGAAGCCTGGAATCGGCTTTTTGCCAGGCAGTAAGATGGATAACGGAGATTACAGAAAATTGATAGAGGAATTGCTGTCATGCAGATTTGTGGAAGATAAGCTTGCTGTCATAAAAGAGAAGGTAAAGTCCTTCGGTGATTTTGAGGATATCCTTATAGATGCACAGCTGAACGAGGAAGAAACCTATGCGGTTTTAAATATTGCCGGAGATATCGAGCTTGCTGCGCTGATAAAGCACCATCCTTTTATTTCTGATATTCAGGCTGTTGATTTACCGGAAAGTGAGCAAAAGCTGCGCGGCTGTTTGGAGAGCTACCTTGGAGGGCTTGCCTCAGACCGGCGGCTTCAGCTTATTGAAATGGCAGGGCAGCTTATTGACTATTGATATTTACATCGCCCTCAACTAATATGTAATTATAGAATTTGTGATATGAGAAGGAGGAATTATGAGCTTCAGAGAATTTACTTCCAATATCCTATCAACCAGGGATTATATGGGAAACAGCCTGGAAGGTAATGTCATATCCGATATCAGAGCATACCTGGATTCCATAAATGCTGTTGCAGGCAAAGAGAAGGGCTTTTCACTCATAATTCTGGAAAAGGGCGACGAGGTTTTTCACGGACTGGAAGGCATTGGCGGGTACAGCGGTATTATGATCAGAAGTCCGCACTATATAGGCCTTGCTCTGGCTGATGAAGAGCCTGAAATTGAGTTTTTCGGTGCATATCATATGCAATCGGCAGTCAAGAAGCTATACGATATGAAGCTGGGCAGCTGCTGGATCAATATCAGAAATGTATCCGGGGAGAAAAAAGCAAAGCTTCCGGGAAGCGATAAAGGAAGCATAAATTACCTGCTGGCGTTCGGAATGGCGGACGAGAAGGCTGCCAAGAACAGGAAGCCTCAGACTACCGTTACAGTAGAAGGTTCCTCCTATTCACAGGACCCCTATGGGCTCAAGGTCAGTGAAGCCGCAGCTTCCGACAGGGCAAGGAATTCATTGGAGGAGACGGTATACCTCCATGAATGGGGAAGGGCAGCTACCCTTGAAGACCTGGAAAGCAGAGGGGTACAGGAAATATTCTATTATGTGAGGAATGCTCCTTCCTACAAGAACTTACAGACTTGCAGACTGATACTGGGGGATGGAGAAGCCGAGCTGGCTGTTAAGAATCCAAGATCTGAGGACAGCTATGTTGACGCAGGTATTATGCTGTATATGCTTGAGGGGCTGACCAGGGATATGGGAATACCCGGCAAATGGAATTTTATCAAAGACAGCTCTGGAAATAAGGAATATAGTGTAGTTGCGAAAATTGAACTGTAAAAATGCATAGCCCTCTGCGGGATGGATCAGCAGAGGGCTTTTCCTGTCCTCGGGATTGAAAATGATGACATATGGGCTATAATGATATATTATTAGATTATTATATTGAACGCGCTTAAGCAAGCACAACGAGTCAAATTAAGAGAGGGATGATGCAATATGACAGATCCGGCTTCAAATATTGGTGCTGTTTTGAAAAAGGTCAGATTTCAACGGAGCCTGA
>JAEXXN010000259.1 GCA_023405875.1 Bacillota bacterium
GTCCACCACTCTTGCAGGGCTTCTGAAAAGCGTTGTGAAATATACGGTATATACCATAATCGCTATATCAGTATTGAATGTGCTGAACATCCCCACTGCGCCGCTGCTTGCAACAGCAGGACTGGGAGGCATTGCCGTAGGCTTCGGGGCTCAGAGCCTTGTAAAGGATGTCTTTACAGGCTTCTTCATACTGTTTGAAGACCAGTATGAAGTGGGAGACTATATTACAATAGGGAGCATGACGGGAACCGTTGAAGATATGGGGCTGAGGATAACCAAGCTTAAGGCTTTCAACGGCGATCTGCATATAATACCCAACGGAGAGATAAAGACCGTTACAAACCATTCAAGGGGCAACTCCCTTGCAATTGTCGATATAGGTATTGCCTATGAATCGGATGCTGAGCGGGCGATAGCTGTTTTGAAGGAAACAGCAGAAAACTATTTCAGGAGCAATCCGGAGGCAATTATAAAAAGTCCGGCGGTTTTGGGAATAATAAAGCTTAATGAATCAGAGGCCGTAATAAGGACGGTAGCGGAGACCAGGGCCCTGACCCACTGGAGTGTGGAACGGGATTTGCGGAAGCATATCCTGGAGGCTTTTAAGGACAAGGGCATTGAGCTGCCTTATACTAAAAAGGTGATCATCAGGAAGGAAGAGACATAAAGCATAATATTTTATAGAAAGGAGCTTGTACATGTATTATCCGAAGCAGTTTAATATTGGGGATATTGTAGAGACCAAAAAACAGCATCCCTGCGGCAGCAGCCAGTGGGAGGTCATAAGAACCGGTGCGGATTTTAAGATAAAGTGCATGGGCTGCAGCAGGATAGTTATGCTGCCAAGGCCAAAATTTGAAAAATCCGTTAAAAAAGTAATAAAAAGTGCAGCTCCTGAAGAAAATAAGGATAATATTGAGCGCACCTAGGATAATTTCTTGGATATAGTGCGAATTCAATGAAGTCGAGGAAAGCATTTACACAAAACCCGAATTATTGAAAAAGTTTTTCGTCAAATGCTTTAATCCTTGATTTAAATCAAGAAGAGTGTTATAATCTATAATTGCGTAAATATCCTCGCTCTATCATACTTGGATAGGGCCGCTAGTCCGTGGGGAGGAGGTGAATTTTTATGAATAGGTATGAAACTATATATATAATCAGACCAACCGTTGATGAAGAGGGAATAAAAGCTCTTCAGGAAAAGTTCAAAGCAATTGTTGAAACAAACGGCGAAATCGAATCTATTGATGATTGGGGCAAAAGAAAGCTCGCTTATCTGATAGACGATATCGGAGAAGGTTACTATGTATATATGAAATATAAAGCAGCTCAGGTTGTGCCAAAGGAGCTGGACAGAGTATTCGGTATTACAGAAGACATACTCAGGCATATGATAATCAGAATAGAAGAGTAAACTAAGGCGGTGTGATTTATGTTGAACAGAGTCGCCCTTGTGGGCAGATTAACCAAGGATCCTGAAATAAGATACGCAGCAGATAATCAAACACCCATAGCAAAATTCTCTATTGCAGTTGACAGAACCTTTAAAAGGGACGGGCAGCCTTCTGCAGACTTTATCCCCATTGTTGTTTTCGGTAAATCTGCGGAGAACTGCGGCAAGTATATAAAAAAAGGCAGGCTTGTTGCCGTTTCGGGTCGTATTCAGACCAGAAGCTGGGATAACCAGGAAGGCAAAAGGCAATATGCTACAGAAGTAATAGCTGACGAGGTTGATTTCCTTGACAGAGGTTCTGATGGACAGGGACAAGGACAGGGAAATGCAGGGGGATCAGGGGAGTACGGTGACTTCCATCCTGCAGAGGAAGAGGACGATCTTCCATTTTAATGAGAATGTTTTGCGCATCTGAATTCGGCGTCGAACGCTTATGCGCATAACCTTGAAAAGGAGGGAAAAACATTGAACAGACGTGGTGGCGGTGAAAGAACCGGCGGCGGCGGAAAAATGAGGAAGCCGAAGAAAAAAGTTTGTAACTTTTGTATTGATAAAGTTGAACATATAGATTACAAAGATGTAAACAAGCTGAGAAGATTCATTTCTGAAAGAGGTAAGATAATTCCAAGAAGAATTTCCGGGAATTGTGCAAAGCATCAGAGACAGCTTACTATTGCGATCAAGAGAGCAAGAAATATAGCTTTCTTACCATTTACAACAGATTAATATGTAATGAGCCCCGGAGGAGATATTTCCTCCGGGCTTTTTGTTTTGGAATTAAGGCAATAATGCTAGTGAAACCCGCTTATTCCAATATTTAAAAGGATTTTCGCAGAAGGTGAATTAAAAATTATGTCGAATATTAAAACTGGATAATGATCTTTGGGAAGCAGGTTTTTATGGTTAATAAAGCCAGTTGTTCCAAGGTCTATATAGCATTTTGATTTCTTGTTTACCTTGAATTATTGTGGTAATATTAAATAAGCTTGACTGGCAAGTTTTGACTAAATTTTCAGACAATAAGGACTATAATACTTGTAACGAGGATATAGATATCCTCAGCCCTCTATAGGCAGAGGGTACCGTTGATGCGTTATAAGAGTCATTTTTAAAGGATATCCGGAATGAACAACATAATGGGGGGATGGGCTTGTTGAACCAGGAAACGGACATTACCAAAAATATAAGGGTTATAGAATTTCTAAAAAGCGAACTGCTAACTGCAGTTGCATCACTTTATCAGATTCTTCTCAAGGGCACAAAGGCGGGACAGGATGTCATACAGGATATACTTGCAAATATTGTGCTTGTTACATATCTGCTCGGGAAAAGGCTTGGCATATCATATTCCCTGATCGATTCCAGGATACAGGAAAAAATAAGGATCGGTATGCTTGAGGATCACGAGACAGAAAAATGGTACGGAGACCTGTCTGATCTTGGTGAATATCTGAATAAGAATAAGAAGAAGCGCTAGAGGTACAGCATGGAGAGAATGCGAACAAAAGCAATTGTCGAAGGGGCCATTTTTGCAGGTATTACCACAGTATTGGGAATAATATATTTCTATACGCAGTTCCTTGGAATAGTGGGCTTGCTTTGGCCGGTTCCGACAGTAATAGTAGGCTACAGGAACGGTGTCAAGGCAAGTATATTGTCCGCCATGTCGGCAGGACTCGCGGTATCGCTTTTCACACAGCCCCTGGTAGGCGTAGGTCTGCTGATCGGCTTCGGTTTACCGGGCATAGTCATGGGCTATATGATAAGCAAGAAGATAAACCCATACATTATAATAGTTTTATGCGGCTTGATACTGGCTCTTACCACTATTGGACAGTTTGTCGTTTCGTTGAAAATTTCGGGGATAAACCTGAGTCAATTTGCAGTGCAATATGACACAATTGTGAACAGTCAGCTTGCAGTTGCCATGGAAATGTATAAGCGGTTGGGAATCTCTGAGAGCGAGATTCAACGTATAGGCGATATGTTTATGCAATCAATGCAGATGATAAAGCTGGTTATTCCAACAATCATAATAATATCAGGGATGACCTCCTCCTTCGTTTGCTATAAGCTGTCGAGGCTGATACTTAACCGAACAGGCTATTCGATAGCAAACACAGAGAGCTTTTCCAGGTGGAGGCTGCAAGCACCCTATTCGTTTATACTGGTTGGAACGGTAGTTTTGGTGGTTGCCGGGTCATATATGAATATTCCTGGCTTTGATGCCCTCTCAACGAATATATCTATGGTCATGATGATGATATTTACTGTAATAGGACTTTCTGTGGTCATATATTATGCCGGAATATTTGGCGAAAGGTATGGTATTCCCAAAGCTTTGAAGATAGCCATTGTCGCTTTTATTTTACTGGCTTTCATGCAGTTTTTGGCTTTTATCGGCATATTTGATATGGCATTTAACTTGAGGAGACTGGAGACAGAAAAAGGTCGTTGAATGCACCGGGGGAATTGGGCTGGTAGCGGATTCAACAATATCAAGGAAACATTTGTGCGAAATCCCGTTAAAGTTCCAAAATGTTTTTCGCAAAATGTTTAGGGGGTGTACAGTAAAAATATGCGAAAATTTTCTAGCCTTTGGGGACCCGATGTCAGCATATCCCTGTGGATAATTGCTGTTGCAGTCGTAATAGTAGGCTACTATAATGTTCTGCTGGGTGTTGCCGGAGCGTTGCTCCTGGGTTATCTGATATACCATAACCTTCAAGCTGCAAGCAAAAAGAAGGAGGAGCTCAGGCTATATATAGAAAACCTGTCAGAAAGTGTGGATACTGCAACAAAGAATGCTATTCTGAACCTTCCTTTTCCTCTGGTAATAATTGATGACCAGGGGATAATAAGCTGGTACAACATGCTTTTCTCCAATATATTCCAGGGAGAATATATCCTGGAAAAGAAGCTTTCCTCTTATTTGAGCGGAGTGGATATCGGCAGGATATTGAAGAATGGTATGGACGAATTCAAGAATATCAATATCAAGGACAGATACTACGACATATACTGCAATCTTATAAACATAAACGAAAACGGCGAGGAAAAGAACACTATAATAATGTATCTGGTCGATAAGACTGATTTTATCGCCTTAAGGAACAGATATAATGATGAAAGATCGGTTGCAGCGCTTTTGCAGGTGGATAATATTGAAGAGGTGCTGAAGGAGACCGAGGAAGCATCAAAGCCTGCCCTGGTAGCAGAAGTGGATAGAAGGATCAATGCATGGGCTGCGTTGAACAACGCTTCTATTTATAAATACTCCAACGGTGAATATATGCTTCATTTTAATAACAAGCAGCTGGCCGCTATTGAGGAAAAGCGCTTTGATATATTGGACAGCATCAGGGAGATCAATTCAGGCAACAGGATCCCCATTACCCTCAGTATAGGCGTTGGTGTCAACGGTAAGAACCATTCAGAGCTGCACAGGTTCAGTCTGAGCGCCATGGACATTGCCCTCGGCAGGGGCGGGGATCAGGCGGTTGTCAAGGATAATGAAAAGCTCTCCTTCTATGGAGGAAAGACAAAGGCTGTCGAGAAGCGTACAAGAGTAAAGGCAAGAGTAATTGCCTATGCATTGAAGCAACTGATTGAGCAGTCTGAGGATGTCCTGATAATGGGACATGAAATGCCTGATCTTGACTGTCTGGGCTCTGCCCTGGGAATATACAGGTGCTGTAAAGGACTGAACAAGGAAGTAAATATAGTAATCAGCAAGGTCAATGCAGGAATAGCAAATTTGTGGGCGGAGCTTCAGGAGGATGAAGAATATGAAAATGTCTTTATCAGTCCCCCGGAGGCCCTCTCCAAATGCGGCAGGAACACTCTGCTTGTAGTTGTAGATGTTCACAGGCCTGCATTTACAGAGCAGAAGCAGCTGGTTGAAAAGGCCGAAAAAATTGCCATAATAGATCATCACAGAAGAGGCACGGAATTTATAGAGGATGCAGTTATAACATATATAGAGCCTTATGCGTCTTCAACCAGTGAGCTGGTTACCGAGCTGCTGCAGTATATGTTTGAAAAGCCGAAGATAAAGCAGATAGAGGCCGAAGCCTTACTGGCAGGGATTTTTATCGACACAAAGAATTTCTCCTTCCAGACAGGGGTAAGGACCTTTGAAGCCGCCTCCTATCTTAGAAAGATGGGAGCCGATACTACCTTGACAAGGCAGCTTTTCCAGGACGATATGGCTACCTTCCTTACAAGGGCGGAAGTGGTCAAGGCTGCGGAAATGTACAAGAGCAACATCGCAATTTCCACTATACCGGAGGATGCGAAGAACCCTGCATTGGTGGCTGCACAGGCAGCGGATGAATTGTTGAATATCAAAGGAATAAATGCTTCCTTTGTACTTTCAAGTATAGAGGACGATATTTTCATAAGCGGAAGGTCCCTTGGGGACATAAATGTCCAGGTAGTCCTTGAGAAGCTTGGAGGCGGAGGCCATCTGACGGTGGCTGGAGCACAGCTTACCGGACTCACCCTGGAGGGGGCAATAAGTATGTTGAAAAAGGCAATAGAGGAATATCTTAAGGAAGGTGAAAGATAATGAAGGTTGTACTTACACAGGATGTCAAGGATTTGGGCAAAAAGGGAGAGCTGGTAAATGCCAGCGACGGATATGCCAGGAACTTTCTGTTTCCCAGGAAGCTTGCGGTAGAAGCTACCACCGGAAAGCTTAAGGAAATTGAGGATAAGAAGGCCTCAGAAAAGAACAGGAAGGAAAAGGAGCTGAGCTCTGCAAAGGAGCTTGCCGACAAGCTCTCCAAGCTGGAAATCGTTTTCAGGACAAAAGCGGGCGAAAACGGAAAGCTTTTCGGATCAATTACAGCCAAGGATGTGGCTGAGGCAATAAAAGCGCAGCATAAAACAGAGGTGGATAAGAAGAAGGTCGTAATGCATGATGCAATTAAGGCATTGGGGACATACCAGGTTGAAATAAAGGTATATCCGGAGGTTTCTGCAAAAATAAGCGTCAAGGTCATTGAACAATAGATAGAAGAAAAGGGGTCGTAGAGGTGGGTCATAATCACAGCAGTATACGCAGCAATGATGTATCAATTGACGTACTTGTGGATTTTACTAAAAAGCTTTATTCCAGTGAAAAGACAAAGAAGCTGGACTCTGTTACAGACAATAAACAGAAGGTATATATATTGCATGAGATAGTTTCAGGCGGCAGCAAGACCGGAGAGGAAGCGGAGGACAAGCTGGAGTGCCTTATCGAAGATATTAAGGACAGGCTTTCCGATGTTGCAGCCAAAAGATATATAGAGGACGGGATAAAGAAAGAAGTCATAAAGCGTATGGAGCTGAGAGAGAAGGAATACCTGAATGAGATGAAGCTTCAGGTGATCAAGAAGCATACAGGCTTGGAAAATGCTTCTACGCTCAGAAAATATGCAAAGCTGGAGCAGATGAAGGGAGTAAAGCTGTCAAAGTCGATTCTGGATGTAATGCGTCCTAAAAGGCAGGAAGAGATAATAGGACAGGAAAACTCGGTGGAAACACTTATATCCAAGCTCGCCTCGCCCTTTCCGCAGCATGTCATACTATATGGGCCGCCGGGGGTCGGGAAGACTACTGCAGCAAGGCTTGCGCTGGAGATTGCCAAGGAGCGGAAGCATACTCCCTTTGGAAAGACTGCCAAATTTGTTGAGGTCGATGCAACTACTCTCAGATGGGACCCCAAGGAATCGATCAATCCCCTTTTAGGTTCGGTGCATGACCCGATATTCCAGGGAGCCAACAAGGAGCTTGCGGAGATGGGGGTCCCGGAGCCAAAACCGGGGCTGGTGACCGAAGCTCATGGAGGAGTGCTTTTCATAGATGAAATAGGTGAGCTGGATGTCATGTTTCAGAATAAGCTGCTTAAGGTACTGGAGGATAAAAAAGTAAGCTTTGACTCCTCCTATTATGACATAAATAATGAGAATGTCCCGCTTTATATAAGAACGCTTTTTGAAGAGGGTGCTCCGGCTGATTTTGTACTGATCGGCGCAACCACCAGGGCTCCCCAGGAGCTGAATCCCGCACTCAGATCCCGCTGTGCGGAGGTATTCTTTAACCCGTTAAGCAGCAAGGACATAAGCGAAATAGTAATGAATGCGGCAAGCAAGCTTGGAGCTGCCATAAGCATCGAGGGTGCTGAGCTGATCAGCAGTTATACTTACGAGGCCAGGAAGGCGGTAAGTATTATGGCGGACTGCTACAGCAGCACTATCTGCAGCTGCTGCGAAGGCGACAAAATAGAGATATCCGTTGATAGTATAAAAAAAGTACTGAACAAAGGCAGATTTGTTCCTATAAACAAAAAAAAGTCATGGAGCAGAAAAGAGATCGGACGTATAAACGGACTTGGAGTCAACGGGTTTGTGGGTAATGTGATCGAGCTGGAAGCGGTTTGCTTTGAGCGGGAGGATGAAGGCGGCAGCATCAGGTTCAATGAGACAGCCGGCAGCATGACCAAGGATTCCCTGTTCAATGCTCTTTCGGTAGTAAGAAAAATTACCGGCAGAAACATGAACAATTACGATATCCATGTAAATTGCATCGGCGGCGGAAAGGTGGACGGACCTTCCGCAGGAGCGGCTATAGCCTGCCTGATATATTCTGCGGTAATGGAGCTGCCCATAAGACAGGATACCTGCATTACCGGTGAAATATCCCTCAGGGGTTGTGTCAAAGGTGTCGGCGGGGTTGCAGAAAAAATACTGGGAGCCAAAAGAGCCGGTTTTTCAAACGTTATCATACCTGAGGACAATAAGGATGAGGCCAAAGGGCTTGAAGGAATAAATGTAATTGCCGCAGGCAATATTCAGGATATAATAAGCTTTATGGTTGAGGATTAGAATTTCCGATATATGAATTAATGAAAACGTACTATATTATTTCAAATTAAAAGGTTTAATGCGAAATATTTGGGAGTGGATGAGATTGACCGATATGATACAGAGAATACCGCCCAACAGTGTAGAAGCAGAGCAGTCGGTGCTGGGAGCAATGCTCCTGGATAAAGAGGCTATTTCTACTGCTACAGAATTCATAAGCGGTGAGGATTTTTACAGGGAAGCCCACAAGGAGATATTTGAGGCTATAGTTGACATATACAATAAAAATGAACCGGTGGATCTTATTACTCTTACCGAAAAGCTCAAGACAAGAAAAACTCTTGATGCGGTAGGTGGGATCACTTTTCTGACTAATCTTATGGATGCGGTCCCGACTACGCATAATGTGAAATATTATGCAAAGATCATCGAGGAGAAAGCACTGCTCAGAAGGCTCATAAAAACCTCCAACGATATTATTTCCAAGAGCTACAGCGCTTCAGAGGAAATAGTAGATATAATTGATGAGGCGGAAAAGGGAATATTCAATATTTCCTTGAACAGGTCTACACAGGGCTTTACCCATGTAAAAAACATACTGAATGTTAATTTTGACAAAATAGAGGAGCTGTACCTTAACAAGGGAAGGATCACAGGCGTATCCACAGGCTTTGCCGATCTGGACGAAAAGCTTTCGGGACTGCAGAAGTCGGATCTTGTATTGGTTGCGGCAAGACCTTCCATGGGAAAATCCTCCTTTATGATGAATATAGTGCAGCATGCTGCTGTAAGAGACAAGGTCACCACTGCGATATTCAGTCTTGAAATGTCCAAGGAGCAGCTTACACAAAGGCTTTTATGTGCAGAAGCCCTTATTGACGCCCATCGCTTAAGGATAGGAGATATAAATGAGGATGAGTGGGTAAAGCTTGCAAGATCAATGGGACCGCTGTCCGAGTCACCAATATACATTGATGACACTCCTGCAATATCAATAACCGAGATGAGGGCAAAATGCAGAAGACTCAAGCTGGAGCACAACCTGGGACTTATAGTTATCGACTATCTTCAGCTTATGCAGGGAAAAAGCGGCGGCTCAGACAGCAGGCAGCAGGAGATATCTGAGATATCAAGGTCCCTCAAGGCACTGGCCAGGGAGATAAATGTCCCGGTAGTTGCTTTGTCGCAGCTTTCCCGTGCACCTGAGATGAGAGCGGACCACAGGCCTATTCTTTCCGACCTGAGAGAGTCGGGCGCTATAGAGCAGGATGCCGATGTAGTAATGTTCCTGTACAGGGATGAGTATTACCACCCTGATTCTGAGAAGAAGAACATTGGGGAGGTCATTATTGCCAAGCAGAGGAATGGTCCGACCGGAACCGTTGAACTGGTTTGGCTCGGACAGTTCACAAAGTTTGTGAACAAAGAAAAGTACATGCCTGCAAATTAATTTACATAATTCTAAGATTTTTGTTGCTTAATCGGAGCTTTCTCAGTATTCTGTAGAGGGCTCTTTGTTTTTTCCACAGCAGTGTGCTTCTCTGCCTGTGGATAACCTGTGTATATTGTGCATAACACTATTGCATGCTTAACATAACACATTGCCGATATATATGCAGGGCTGTATAGGTATTGTTACGATTAGATTCATCCAACTAATCGAACATATGTGCATATCTCTGTGGATAATGTGGATAATGTGAATCAGAATTTTCTGAAAGTCAGAAAAGAAATGGCAATAATTTTATTAATCAAACTCCATATAATAAATTAAGAGGCTTTCTGGGCGGCATTATTGTGAAAAACATAATAAAGAGGTGTTGTATTGACATAAAATTCTTATTCTGTTAGGATAAAATGTGGATAAATTTTGTTCTATATAATTGGGGAAAAACATTTTACATATATGATATGTTAATTAAAATCATTGTGTTTTATATATTTTATCCATGGAAGGATGGAGGTTGGTGCTCTTATGAAATATGATGTCATAATTGTAGGTGCAGGTGCAAGCGGAATATTTGCCGCATATGAGCTGCTGCAGTACAATACAGGTATTAAGCTCGCAATGCTGGAAAAAGGTGATGCACTCAAGAAAAGGATTTGTCCTATAGATAATGAAAAGATAAAATCCTGTATAAACTGTCCCAACTGTAGCATAATGAACGGTTTCGGCGGAGCAGGCGGGATGTCCGACGGAAAATACAACATAACAAACAACTTTGGCGGAGAGCTTTACAGATATGTTGGGAGAAAGCAGGCTCTTGACCTTATGTATTATGTGGATGAAATCAATTGCAAAATGGGTGGTTCAGAGGCCAGGCTTTATTCCACAGAGGACAATGACCTGAGGACAAAAGCCCTGAGGCATGACCTTCATTTGCTGGATGCCAAGGTTCGTCATCTGGGGACAGACAGGAACCAGGTGATACTTAACAACCTTTATGAGTATTTGAAGGATAAGATTGATATAATATTTAATACTGAAGTCTCAGACATCGAAAAGGATGATAAGATATTTTCCGTCATAACAGATAAGGGAAAATATAGCTGCAGCGAATTGATACTGGCGACAGGCCGTTCCGGCTCAAAATGGATCTCTCGGATATGCGGAAAGCTTGGAATAAGCACAGAGAGCAACAGGGTCGACATAGGAGTTCGTGTTGAGCTGCCTGCATCAATATTTGAGCATATAACAAGCCAGGTATATGAAAGCAAGATCGTGTACAGGACAGAAAAATATAACGATCTGGTAAGGACCTTCTGTATGAACCCTCATGGAGAGGTGGTTACAGAAAACACCAATGGGATTGTGACGGTAAACGGGCACAGCTACTCTGATCCCAAATACCATACCGAAAATACGAATTTTGCACTGCTTGTATCCAATAAATTCACCGAGCCCTTCAAGAACAGCAATGAATATGGTGAATCTATCGCAAGGCTGAGCAATATGCTTGGGGGCGGAGTATTGGTACAGCGCTTCGGGGATCTGGTCAAAGGCCGCAGATCCAGCGAAAGGAGAATGGAGAAAAGCTTCCTGATACCGACGCTGAGTGCTACGGCAGGTGATCTGAGCCTGGTAATACCGAAGCGTCAGCTTGACGACATCATAGAGATGATCTATGCATTGGATAAGATAGCCCCGGGAACTGCAAATGAGGATACACTGCTCTATGGTGTAGAGGTCAAATTCTATAATTCACAGGTTGAAGTAGACAATAATCTTGAAACCTCGGTAAAGGGCTTGTATATCCTGGGCGACAGCTCCGGGGTCACACATTCACTGTCCCAGGCGTCAGCAAGCGGAATTTATGTTGCAAGATTGCTGGGAGAAAAATACGGAAGCAGAAGAATATAATTAGAGAGGTGTTATATATGTCAACGATGGTAATAGTAGGGGCTCAATGGGGAGATGAAGGGAAAGGCAAGCTTACCGACTTTCTTGCTGAAAAAGCAGATGTGGTTGTAAGATATCAAGGCGGAAACAATGCAGGACATACTGTAAAGGTTGATAATGAGACATACAAGCTGCAGCTTATTCCGTCAGGAATATTATATGCAGATAAGAAATGTATAATAGGCAATGGAGTTGTACTTGACCCGGAGGCATTTCTGGGAGAGATAAAAGGTCTTGAGCAGAGAGGCATAAATACTTCAAATCTCAGGATAAGCGACAGGGCGCATATAATTTTCCCGTATCACAAGAAGCTGGATGAGCTTTCAGAGCTTAAAAGAGGGAGCAATGACCTGGGAACTACCAAAAAGGGTATAGGCCCATGTTACATGGATAAAACGGAAAGAATAGGCATAAGGGTTTGCGACCTTTTGAAAAAGGATGTATTCGCAGCAAAGCTCAAGTCAAATCTTGAGAATAAGAATTCATACCTTAAAAAGATATATGAATTTGAAGGTTATTCCTATGAGGAAATGCTGGCTAAATATCTGGATTATGCAGAGCAGCTAAGACCCTTTGTGGAGGATACCTCCGTTTTGATTTATGATTCCATAAAAGCGGGGAAAAAGGTATTGTTTGAAGGTGCACAGGGAACCTTGCTGGATCTGGATTTTGGAACCTATCCTTATGTTACCTCCTCACATCCGGTTGCCGGCGGAGTATGCATAGGTGCCGGAGTAGGACCTGCACTTATAGGCAAGGCCGTAGGTGTTGTAAAGGCATATACAACAAGGGTGGGCAAGGGTCCTTTCCCAACAGAGCTTTTTGATGAAACAGGGGAATATATAAGAACTGCCGGAAATGAGTTCGGAACAGTAACCGGAAGGCCCAGAAGATGCGGCTGGTTCGATGCCGTAATAGTAAGATATGCTGCAAGGATAAGCGGGCTGACAGGTATAGCAGTGACCAAGCTTGACACCTTGTCAAATATCCCTGTTATAAAAATGTGTGTGGGCTATAAGCTTGAGGGCAATATAATCAGAGATTTCCCGGCAAGCCTGGAGGACCTGGAGAAATGTGAGCCGATATATGAGGAGTTTAAAGGGTGGGGAGATGTCAGCGATATAACGGAATACAACAAGCTGCCAACCAGCCTCTTAAGATATCTTGAAAGAATAGAAGAGCTTTGCGGCACCAAGATTTCTCTGCTTTCGGTAGGGCCAAACAGGAGTCAGACAATTTTAATAGATGAATTTTAAGACACATCCAGGTAAATTAACGTAATAAAAAAATTATATTGACAAAAGAGCCGGAACATTGTAGAATGTATAAATGTGAGCCGCCAAAATTGCTCACATCATGACTCACTAGCTCAGTCGGTAGAGCACATGACTTTTAATCATGGTGTCCGGAGTTCGATTCTCCGGTGAGTCACCAGATACATGGCCCATTGGTCAAGCGGTCAAGACATCGCCCTTTCACGGCGGTAACGGGGGTTCGATTCCCCCATGGGTCACCATAATATGGGGGCATAGCTCAGCTGGGAGAGCATCTGCCTTACAAGCAGAGGGTCATAGGTTCGAGCCCTATTGTCCCCACCAAATTTTCCGTAGTGTAGCGGAGGAAAAAGGCATACATTCTTTAATTTGATACGGAGCACAGCGGAGTAAGCTTGGAGGCTGCGTAGCAAGGTAAAAAGACTGAGTTTTCTTAATGTAAAGCCGAAGCATCTGCGGAGGCAATTTCCATTTGACAATCAGCCCGGCATCATATATAATATGAATGCTGATTGCAAAAAATTATGGCCCAGTAGTTCAGTTGGTTAGAATGCCAGCCTGTCACGCTGGAGGTCGACGGTTCGAGCCCGTTCTGGGTCGCCATTTTTTAAGCTGGTGTAGCTCAATCGGTAGAGCAGCTGATTTGTAATCAGCAGGTCGCGGGTTCGAGTCCCATCACCAGCTCCATTTATTTAAAATAAGAAAACCTTGATTTTTCAAGGTTTTTTATTTTTTCATTCATTTACATATCATAGTCATTCACATATTTATTTTCGTTTTAAACCTATTCTTTCAACATCTTGTATAGCCTCTGCAAATGCATCATTTTCACCACCTCCCTTTTATATAAAAGCAAGTAGTATGCCAAAAGCTTATAAAGGCCTTTACCGGAGTGAGGCCAGGACAATAAAGGATTGTCATATTACAGACCATATATTATGATGTAATAAAAAGGGCCCGGGAGATGATGCTGCAATGAAAAAGATTCTTGTCTTGGCAATTGAAAAGGAAGCGGTAAATAAGTATATTGACAATCTTAAGTATTTTTTTGAAGGCTATGCAACGGTTGAGGGGATCAGCATAAGGGAAAGCCGCATAACAAAGAAAGTGGATGCGGATGTAATAGTCATTTCCAATCAGACCATCATAAACTATGCAAAGGATTATATGCCCAACAATGCTCAGGTAGTGTATGTAGATATCTCCTTCTTCAAAAGCGATATAGAAAGGCTTACGGCAATTGACAGCGGTACAAAAGTATTACTTGTGGATTACAAGGAATACATGGCCATATCACTGGCCGCCCTTATAAATGAGTTTGGGATACAGCATATTGATTTTGTACCCTATGCACCGGGTATGAGCGTGAAAAGCCTTGAAGATATAAGTATTGCCATAACTCCCGGATTGCACCAATATGTTCCTGAAGGCATGAAGAATGTCATTGATATCGGGTACCGTAAAATTGATGTTGCTACGATAAACAGTATTGCAGCTAAGCTGGGGATCAACAATATACAGTTGAATGAGAAAATGATCGAGTATGCGGAAGATTTATGCCATAAGAGCCACGGGATCACCGGAATCCTGAAAAACCTCAAGACAGGCCACATTCAGATAGAGACTATCCTGGAGAGTATAGATGATGGGATCATAATAACCGATAAAGACAACAACATACTGCACTGCAGTAAATACATATGCAGGCTGCTGAGCAGCAGGGGCTGTCCCCCCAATATGTGTCCGCCGGATATCCATCCTGCCTGTATGAAGCTCCTGAAAATGGGCAATGTGAGCAATCATATGATGAAGCTTACTGAGGAGCAGCTCAGGAGGGATGTCGTCATTACCAAAAGGGTCCTCAAGAGCTATGACAATACAGAGAGCTCAATTATCATAATTAAGGATGCAGAGAAAATACAGAATATTGAAATCGGAATAAGAAAAAGCCTGTTGGGGAAAGGGTATTCAGCAAAATACAATTTCAACAATATCGTATACAAAGGGAATATCATGGCCAAGACGATCGAACGGGCGAAAAAAATTGCATTGATCGATGCAACCACTCTCATCGTAGGGGATACGGGTACCGGAAAGGAATTATTTGCCCAGGCCATCCACAACAGCTCAATACGCAGGACCAAGCCTTTTGTAGCTATTAATTGTGCCGCAATATCCGACAGCCTTCTGGAAAGTGAGCTGTTCGGTTATGAAGAAGGGGCTTTTACCGGGGCGAAAAAGGGAGGTAAGGCCGGTCTGTTTGAATTGGCCCACGGGGGAACGATCTTTCTGGATGAGCTGGGAAACATATCCCATATGATGCAGATGAAGCTGCTGCGCGT
>JAEXXN010000323.1 GCA_023405875.1 Bacillota bacterium
ATAATATTGGGTGCGCTGCGAACTGAAAACCAGTATGAAAAAAGGAAAATGCAATCAATAAATTACATTTTCCTTACTAACTTCTTTGCATGCTCCATTGAAGCTTCAAAGTTTTCATCCCCGCCCAGCATTCGTGCAATTTCTCTTATTCTTTCAGCGTTATCCAAATTCTTGATTCTTGAAAAGGTTTTGTTGTTTTCAACAATTTTATCTACATAAATATGATTGTCAGCCAGGCTCGCGATCTGAGGCAAATGAGTTATACACAAAATTTGCGAATTTCTTGAGATCGCTTTGATTTTTTGCCCCACCATGTTTGCTGTCTGACCTCCAACCCCTGTATCCACCTCATCAAATACCACACAAGGAGCCTTCTCTATCTCAGAAAATGCATTCTTTATTGCAAGCATTACCCTTGACATTTCTCCCCCTGAAGCTATTTTTGCAAGAGCCTTTTCAGGCTCTCCGGGGTTTGGAGACAGGAGAAATTCCACTCTGTCAAAACCATTACCGGAAATTGTGCTTTTATCACTTATAATTCTTATCAGGAATTTTGAGCCCGGCATATTGATTTCCTGAAGCTCCTGCTCAATAAGCTTCTCCAGCTTGACTGCCAAAGCTCTTCTCCTTTCGGAAAGCAGCCCTGCTTTAAGGGCATACTGAGCCTTGACATCCTCAATTTCTTTTTCTATTTCAGCAGCATACTTTCCGCTGTTAATAAGCTTTTCATACTCCATTGAAGCATTATCCCTGTAGTCCATAACTTCCGGTATGCTGTTTCCGTACTTTCTTTTAAGACTGTTGAGCAAATCGAGACGTTCCTCAATAACATCTATTTCACCGTTATTGAACTCTATACCTTCCCGGTATGCTCTCAGCTCGCTTTTCAGATCCTCCAGCAGGTAGACCATGTTTTCTACCGCCGTTTTGCAGCTTTCAAGCCTTTTATCGATTACCGAAAGCTCCTCCAGACTGCCTATGCTTTCATTCACAAGGTCTGAAACGCTTCTTGCCCCCGTATCCCCTTTAAACAGGCTTGTATATACGGTATTAATGCCTTTTATAAGCTTTTCCGCGTTAATAAGCATATGCCGTCTTTCTTTCAGCTCTTCATCTTCATCAGGCTTCAATTCAGCCTTGCTTATTTCTTCAATCTGAAATTTGAGCAGATCAAGCTTTCTTTCCCTTTCCGAAGCATTTCCGCTTATGCTGTCCAGCTTGACCTTAAGGCTGTATAGCTTGTCCGTCAAAAGCCTGACTTCATTTTTTAAGGAAATAATGGCTGTTCCCCCGAAGCTGTCGACGAATTCCCCATGCTTTACGGTATTGAATAACAGCTGATGTTCGTTCTGGCCCACTATATCCACCAGATACTGGGTTACTTTTTTCAGCATGGACAGCGTTACAGTTTGTCCATTTATCCTGCATACCGCTTTGCCGTGAGTATTGACCTCCCGCATTATAACAAGATTCTTTTCTTCATCCGGTTCTATGCCGTAAGCTTCCAGAATTTCCGCAATATATTCCAGGCCGTCAACAGAAAAAAGAGCCTCAATTGATGATTTCTCCTCACCGGTCCGTATGTCTTCCTTGCTGAATCTTCCTCCTGTAATAGCGGAAAGCGCATCAATAACAAGTGATTTCCCCGACCCCGTTTCCCCGGTGATTATATTGAGTCCGGGTTCAAAGGACACCACCTGCTGACCGATTATTACATAGTTTTTTATATTGATTTCCAGAAGCATTATTGCATCACCTATTTCATCATCTTCTTCAGCTTTTCAATCACCGCTTCTACATTGTCAGGATTTCTGACCAATACAAATATTGTGTTGTCACCGGCAATAGTTCCAACCACTTCTTTTATGTCAAACACATCCAGTGCTTCAGCAGCTGCATTGGCGGCTCCGGAAAAAGTCTTTATGACTACTATGTTTCCCGCATAATCCACACTGAGGACTGATTCGGTAAAAACCTTTACAAGACGTTCGCTCAGCATGCTGTCCTGTTCCTTCAGTGAGGCATATTTATAAATGCCTTTTTCATCCAGTACCTTTACCAGCTTCAATTCCTTTATATCCCTTGATACTGTGGCCTGGGTTATATTATACCCGCTTTTCTTCAGCTCTTCTGCCAGCTCTTCCTGTGTCTCAATAGGATTCCTTTCAATAATTTCCAAAATCTTTGCATGCCTGGATATTTTCATATGTATACCTCCCACTCTAATTTCGGACTAACGTTCAGAAATCTTCCTCCTCAGTACATCAAAAAAGCTTCTCTGCTTCAGTTTTACCAGGTTTGTGACGCAGTCTGAGCTTTTAATCCTGACAACCATTCCAGGGGATAATTTATATGAATCCTGTCCGTCAACAGAAAGCATAATCTCCGGATTATCCTCACATACCTCTATCCGCACCACATCCTTCTCAGAAACCACTATAGGCCTGTTGTGAAGGGTATGAGGGCATATGGGCGTTATTATCAGCACCTTCAGCTCAGGACTGACAATGGGGCCTCCCGCAGACAATGAATAGGCTGTGGACCCGGTAGGACTCGATATCACCACCCCATCTGCCGAATAAAGCTCAAAGAAGCTGTCATTAATAAAAATAGAAAAGCTGACCATCCTTGCATGCATACCCTTGATCACACTTATATCATTAAGTGCAGTCAATTCCTTCATGCAAAGCTCACTGCTGTCTACAGACGCTTCAAGCATCATCCTTTTTTCTATAAAATAATCTCCTGAGATCAGCTTATCCAGGGACAGGTACATCTCGCTTATTTCTGCTTCTGCCAGGAAACCAAGGTGACCAAGGTTTATGCCGAATAATGGGACCTGGAATTTTGAGGACTGCCTTGCAATATTCAGTATGGTACCGTCTCCGCCCAATACTAAAACAATATCACTTGAGGCATATATCTCCTCTCTTGTAGAGCCTTTGCACTCGTAATCCAGCCTCTTTGCAATATCAGCTTCAAGAAACAGTTCAATATCCCTGTCAGCCAGCCAATATATAATGCTTCTTGTAATATTTAAATCCTTATCCTTATAAATATTCGGGATTATTCCAAGCTTCATCTGTACTTTACACCATCCAATGCGAGTTATTTAAGTCGATTATATATATTTCGCCAGAAACATTCCATACTCCGATGCAATAGCTTACGCGCATTTCATATAAAATACCATTGCAGCAGCTACTTTCATTCTATATTATGTAAGAGAAATTATCTAGTAATTTTTAGAAAATTGCATAAAATAAGAATTACAGAAGTTCATGTGCTTTTGTGACGACAGCAGTGATATCAAGCTCTGCGTCAGTACACTCCTGAGCTTTGCAGCAGGACAGATAAAGAAGATATTCGATGTTGCCCTCAGGCCCCTTTATCGGAGAGTAGCTTATACCCCTTACGCAAAAATCCATCTCATCTGCGGCGAAGGCTACTATTCTTTCAATAACCTCAATATGCACCTTCTTATCTCTTACGACACCTTTCTTCCCAACCTTATCCCTGCCTGCTTCAAATTGCGGCTTTATAAGGCATACCACCTCGCCGCCGCTTTTAAGCAACTGTTTAACTGAAGGCAATACCTTTGTCAGGGATATAAAGGAAACATCAATGGATGCAAAGTCCGCATATTCTCCGATGGCATCAGGAGTTACATACCTGATATTTGTCCTTTCCATGCATACTACCCTGCTGTCTGTCCTCAAAGACCACGCCAGCTGCCCATAACCCACATCAATAGCATATACCTTTTTCGCTCCGTTCTGGAGCATACAGTCGGTAAAACCCCCTGTAGATGCGCCTATATCCAGCGCAACCTTATCCTTAAGCTCCAGCCCGAAATCTGCAAGAGCCTTTTCCAGCTTCAGCCCGCCCCTGCTGACATAAGGCAACGCCGTTCCCCGGATCTCTATTTTTGAAGCTATAGGAACCCTGGTGCCAGGCTTATCTATCTTCATACCATTGATATATACAATTCCGGACATGATCTGGCTGCTTGCCTTTTCACGGCTGGCAGAAAGCCCCTGCTTGTAGATCAGAACGTCCAGTCTTTCCTTTTCTTCCAATACACTTACCCCTTCATTATTTTGTTGAATATGCTTTCAGTGTCCATTTTCAGGAGCTGATAAAGCTCTTCCTTTTCACCGTGTTCTATAAAGCAATCATCATAGCCGATGATATTTACATCCATATCGAGTCCGGAGCTGCTGTAAAACTCCAGTATACTGCTTCCGAAGCCTCCGCTCCTGACATTGTCCTCTATGGTATATATCTTCCTGAATTTTTTCGAGAGCTGGAGAAGGAGCTTTTCATCAAGAGGCTTCAAAAATCTTGCGTTAATCAATGTGAAAGCCTTTTGGGACTGCTTAAGCCTTTCACATACCTCCAGGGCTTTTTGAAGCATGTTTCCTTCGGAAATGATCACTCCGTCCTGCCCTTCAAATACTATTTCACTTTTTCCGTATTCAAGGGAAGCAGCAGAAAATTCATATTCTTTTACGTTGCCCCTTGGATATCTTATTGCTACAGGCCCCTTCAAGGCCACGGCAAGCCTCAGCATCTCCGAAAGCTCTTTTCCATCCTTTGGGCTCATTATTGTCATATTCGGGATATGCCTTAAATAGGTTATATCAAAAATACCCTGGTGTGTTTCCCCGTCAGAACCCACAATACCTGCCCTGTCAATTGCAAATATTACATTCAGGTTCTGCATGCAGACATCATGGAGTATCTGGTCATATGCCCTCTGCAGAAATGTAGAATATACGGCAAATACCGGTTTGTAACCACCGGCGGCAAGACCGGCACAGAAG
>JAEXXN010000353.1 GCA_023405875.1 Bacillota bacterium
ATTGGGTAGGAAGAACTGCAGGGGACTTTAAGGAATATACGGTACAAAGAAATATCAACAGCGTGGGGTATTCTGATATCAGGACAACGACAGAAAACAGATATGTCGATTCAGGAATAGACCTGACGAAAAACTACTTATACAGAATAAAGGCAGAGGATACTCACGGCAATTTTTCATATTCCAATGCACTGTACGGAAACACTGTCAGTAGCGGTGGCGGCAGCTCCGGAGGTGGAGGTGGCGGAAGCAATGTGGTTGCCCTGAGTTCCGATATAGACAGTAAAATTGAAGGAGCATTGAAAAATCCAAAAACAGGGGATAACATAGAAATACCTGTACTGAAGCTTGTTGACCGGGAGATAGTGACGGTAGGAACAGGCACTGTTGCAGCCCTTGCCAAATCGGGCAAGTCAATTACCCTGAAGGGTGCATTCGCGGATATTGTCATACCCTCCACGGCATTGCTGACGGAAAATGTGAGGAAGTACGGGGATAGAGCCCGTATCACTTTAAGGATAAGAGAGATAAAGGGAGATTTTGCCAGAGAGCCTGTGGCTGATACGTCAAAAGGCCTGTTCAGGGTCGGAGGCAGGCTGTTTGAGTTTACGGCGGAGCTTGTGACAGGAGAGGGGACTGCCGTCCTTAAGGATTTTGCGGCGGAGCTGAAGATCAGTATCAGGCTCAATGAAGCTGAGATAGCTGCGAATATGGACAACAAGCTGGGAGTGTACTGGTATAATGAAGAAAAAGCGGATTGGGAGTACCTGGGAGGCTTATATGATCCCAAAGCGGGGACAATGGTCTTCAATACGGGACACTTCAGCAAATTTGCATTAATAAGGACAGAAAGAACCTATACCGATATTGACAGGCACTGGGCCAAAGCTGAGGTGGGACTGATGGCTTCAAGGCATATAATAGAAGCCGGTCCGGGTGGCAAGTTTGGCCCCGATAAGAATATAACAAGAACTGAAATCGTTAAAATGCTGGTCAACGTGCTCAGGTATGATCCAAATAAAAACATAAGACTTACTTCTCCGGTCAATCCCAGCTTCAGGGATGTGAACAGGGATAACCCGGATTATGCTTATATAGAAACTGCCATAAAGCATGGCATCACCAACGGCAAGGGTGACGGCACCTTCGGACCGGAGGAAACTGTGACCAGAGAACAGCTTATAGTCATGATAATGAGAGCAATGGACATAGGCAGCGATTCGGAGCTGTCCGCACTGACCTTTACCGATAAGGAGAAGATACCCTCCTGGGCAAGGGAGAGTATAATAGCCGCTTACGAAAGAGGGCTTGTGACCGGAATCGAAACGGACAGGTTCGGAGTGGGCAGTACGGCTACAAGGGCTCAGGCAGCGGTTATACTGAAGCTCGTTATGGAAAAGGCGGGGTATCTGAAGTTGGCGGAAACCGTCACAGGCAAGCTGGTTATCAGCAGGATCGAGGGAAGGCATTATGAGCTGGAAACAGAAAATGACGGAGTCTATGTGCTGGTATATGACTCCGACAGCAAGTACCTGGAAAGATTACTGGACAAATCTGTCGGAAAGGAAATCGAGGTCACCGGCTATGTCCAGGGCGGCTACAGCATCTATATGAAGGACGCGGTATTCAAAGTAATAGAGATACATGAAAAATAGATAATAAAACAGGAACGGGTAACACTGAAAACACAGAAATCCACTGAAATCACCGAATTAAAAATATAACCTTACCGTGAATTCAGTGGATTTTCGTGTGTCCCGTGTTACCCGTCTTTTCCCTTAATTTCTATTCATACCTCAATGCTTCAATGGGGTCAAGCTTTGCTGCCTTGTTGGCAGGGTACAGTCCGAAGAATATGCCCACTGCTGAAGAGAAGCCGAAGGCAATCAAAATAATTGAAGGGGATACCCCGAGTGGTATGTTTATTGCCTTTCCGACCAGGTAACCCAGGGATACGCCCAGGGTCATACCGATTATTCCGCCTATAAGGCAGAGTATGAGGGACTCGGTCAGGAATTGCAGCATGATATCCTTGTTTTTGGCTCCAAGAGCCTTTCTGATGCCTATCTCCCGGGTTCTTTCGGTTACAGATACCAGCATTATATTCATGACTCCTATGCCGCCGACTATGAGCGATATGCCCGCAATAGCACCTATTACCATGGTGAATATATTAAGTACATTCTCAAGCATCTCCAGCTCCTTGAAGCCTTCCTCTGCAGCATATTTTCCTTCGTTCCTGTGAGTCTGCTCAAGCAAATGGACTATTTTGGTTGCTATTTCCTTGGAGTTATCCATGTTTTCAAGCATAACCGAAAAGAAGGTTATTTTGGGATCAGGAAATACTCTTTCGCTTATTGTTATAGGTACATAGCCAAGGCCGGGATAGTTGTCGCCGAACATTGCGGCCATGCTTCCGCTGGAGCTTTCGGCTACCCCTATGACTGTAAGGTTTGTATTATTGTCGCCGATTGTTACCTTGATCTTCTGACCTATTGCTTTTTCAGCATTCTTGAATAGCTTTGCAGCTGTGATCTCATCAATTACGATTACATTTCTGGAAGAGAGGATATCCCCTTCATTAAGGAATCTCCCTGCCAGCATATCCACCTTCATCAGCTTGTTGAATTCGTGAGTAATGCCGTCGATCTCAGAGAACTTATTGTCCTTGTCTGTCTTCATATGGCCCATTGCGCCTGTAGCAGGCACTACGGAAGTAACCTCCGGGATCTTCTCCTTTATAAGCGCTGCATCCTTAAGTGTCAGGTAATCCCTGTCCTCAATATTATTATCTGTTGACTTGACATTAACATTTATCACATTGGTGCCCAGGTCGTCGAATTCGCCGACTATGGCCTCCTTGCCTCCCTGGCCTATTGATACTATGGTTATTACTGAAGAAATACCGATTATAATACCCAGCATAGTCAGGAAGGAACGCATTTTGTTGGATCTGACGCTCTGGATGGCTGATATGAAGCTTTCCATCAAGTTCATGCAGTTATCCCTCCCCGTATTATTCTGTTTTCAACCGGCTTGTCTGATATGATCTCGCCATCTCTGAATACTATTGCCCTTTTGGTATGCTGTGAAATATCCTGCTCGTGTGTAACCATGACGATGGTAACACCCTCATTATTCAATCCCTCGAAGATACCCATTATTTCTTCGCTTGACTTTGTATCCAGGTTACCCGTAGGC
>JAEXXN010000412.1 GCA_023405875.1 Bacillota bacterium
CTACGAAGGCGAAAGCATAGTAGGAGACCTGGCAAAGGAGGATGATACCGTCCTGCTGGTCATGCCCCAGGATATCCAGGCCCCCAAAGGGCGGCTTATCCTGCCCCAGGTCCAGGTCATGAGGGAGCTGCTGGACAAAAAATGCATAGTAATAAGCGTGACTACAGATAAGCTTGAAGGGGCGCTTAACAGCCTGAAGCAGCCGCCCAAGCTGATAATAACAGACTCACAGGTATTCAGGACAGTCTATGAAAAGAAGCCTGCGGAGAGCATACTTACCTCCTTTTCGGTACTGCTGGCGGGATATAAAGGGGACCAGGACTATTTTATCCAGGGAGCCCAGGCAGTAGCAAAGCTGACCGAAGGCTCCAGGGTATTGATCGCCGAAGCCTGTACCCATGCACCCCTGACTGAGGATATAGGCAGGGAGAAGATTCCCAATATGCTGCGGAAGAGAGTCGGCGAAGGGCTGAGGGTGGATATAGTCAGCGGAACGGATTTCCCCGAGGATGTATCGGGGTACGACCTGATAATCCACTGCGGAGGCTGCATGTTCAACAGGAAATATGTGCTGTCACGAATCGAAAGGGCCCGGTCGGCCAATGTACCAATGACCAACTACGGAATGGTCATAGCCTATATGTCAGGGATACTGGACAAAATCGACTACGGTGCCAGAAGCGGCACATAGACGCTTATTGCCGGAGGATATGATAAAAATTTTCTGCTTTAAATACCATATAAACGGAATTATGGTATAGTATTTATAGGGATATTTATCCTGATTAATTGTAAGGGCAGTTGGCTCAGTTAGAAGCGCTGAATGTTCAATTTTCTGCCCGGAGGGCATAAAAATTGTATAGCTGTTTGGGCCTGTAGCTCAGCTGGGAGAGCGTGCGGTTCGCATCCGTAAGGTCGAGGGTTCGATCCCCTTCAGGTCCACCAGAAAGATATAGCTTCCACCAAGGGGAAGGTATGTCTTTTTTTATGAAAAAGAGTATGGTATTATAGATACAAAAAATTACATCATACAGATAAACAGAAATTTTTATATCAGTAAAGGAGAAAACAATGGCAGAATTATTTGATAGTTTCCCTCAACTGAAAAACGATAGAATTACTATAAAGAAAATGACGGAAAGTGATGTTGAGGCATTAGCTGAAATCAGCAATAGTGATAACGTGTATAAATATATAGCTCCTTTTTTATATAAGAAAAGTGATAATTTTCTTTTGACAGCAATTAAAAATCTTGGTAGTAGAGACTTTGAAAAGAAAAAATTGATCATTGCCGGAATTTACTTAAATGACAATCCAAATAGACTTGTAGGTCTATCCGAGATGTTTGATTACAAAAAAAGAACCAATACCATTACGGTTGGTTACCGAATAAATGAAGCCTTTTGGAATCAAGGGATAGCAACCAATGCAGTAGAGCTAATGATAGCCTATTTGTCAAAAGAAATTGGAATAGGTATAATTCAAGCATTTGTAATGCCTGATAATATATATTCCAGTAAGGCGTTGTTAAAAAATGGCTTCCAAAAAGAAGGTTATATTGTGCAAGAAAAAAATTGGGGTGGACAAGAAGTAGTTGATGTTGATGTATATACATATATCTCAAAATAATAAATGAAATTATGGTATAGTATTTATATGGATATTTTTGCATAACTATGTCATTGCGAAAAGGGACGGGTATACCGCAGGTCAGAGTCATATACCCGGTAATGAAGCACAGGCTTGATTGCAAGGGCGATTAGCTCAGTTGGGAGAGCGCAGCGTTCGCAATGCTGAGGCCAGGGGTTCAAGCCCCCTATCGTCCACCAGCCCGCTTTTGAAGTAAAAATATATTTTGAGAGGTATATTATGGAAAAGAGAGTTTTAGGAGATTCCGGCATTGAGGTAACCGAGCTGTGCTTTGGCGCACTGCCCTTTGGGCCTCTCCAGAAGAACCTGCCCGTTGAGGAGTCGGCAGATATCATAGCCATGGCATTGGAGGGGGGTATCAACTTTGTAGATACTGCCCAGATGTACAGAACCTACCCGCCTATAAAGCTGGCTATTGAGAAGACCGGCATCAGGCCGGTAATAGCTTCAAAATCAGCAGTAGCCTCCTACGAAGAGATGGAAGCAGCCATAAAGGAAGCCCTGGAGGGTATGGGTATAGACTATATAGATATTTTCCACCTTCACGGGCCCAAGGTCAACACTGATGTTTTTGAAGTAAGAAAAGGCGCACTGCAGTGCCTACTGGACTACAAAAATAAGGGCGTAATAAAGGCGGTCGGTATTTCCACCCATAATGTAAAAGTGGTAGAGGCCGCAGCAGCAAGACCGGATATCGATATCGTATTTCCCCTGATCAACAAGGATGGCCGAGGCATCATCGGCGGGACCGCGGAGGATATGCACAGGGCCATGAAGCTCTGCACCCGGAGCGGTAAGGGTATATATCTGATGAAGGTCCTGGGAGGCGGCACCCTTATAGATGAGTACAAGGCCTGTATGGAATATGCAAGAGGACTGGAAGGCCATTACTCCATTGCTGTCGGTATGATAAGCACGGAGGAGGTTTCGTACAACCTCCGGTACTTTAATGGAGAAGAGGATCTGGAAGCCGTTGTAAAAGTAAAAAACAAAAAAACCATGACGGTGATGCAGGGAGTATGTCTCAGCTGCGGTACCTGCATAGAAGCCTGTCACAGTGATGCCATTGCCTTTAACGATGCAAGCAAGGCGCTTATCGACCAGGCCCGGTGTGTGCAGTGCGGCTATTGTATAGCCTCCTGTCCTCATTTTGCCATCCGTGTAGTGTAGTCAGGAGCCTCTGTATGCTGAAAAAAAGCCCTTTATGCCTGGTAGTGCCATACGCTGCTTGCATCGGGGGTATTTTTATTCCGGTGTCCGGCAGCGATACCTCATTATATACATATAATGGCAATGAGAGTAAGCCTTGGAGGGGGAAATAATAATGCGTGTTAAAATTGGAAGAAATGCTTTATGCTGGTGCGGCAGCCGGAGGAAATACAAGGATTGCCATGAGGCCTTTGACAATAAGCTCGATTTATATAAAAGTCAGGGGCACACAGTACCATCAAGAAAATTAATAAGGACACCGGAACAGATAGAAGGTATACGCACAAGCGGGAAAATAAACATAGCCGTTCTGGACTATGTTGCTGAGAATATCAAAGCCGGTATGACCACCGAAGAAATTGACCGGCTTGTTTACAGCAAGACCACTGAGCTGGGCGGGATACCTGCCCCTCTTGGGTATGAAGGCTTCCCCAAAAGTGTATGTACCTCTGTGAATAACCAG
>JAEXXN010000567.1 GCA_023405875.1 Bacillota bacterium
GGCTCACAGTATGGGTAAAGCGGGAATTGCAAATACCAGGTATACCGGTTATGAAATACCCTTTGAAGCTTACGCAGAAGGCCGGGATGATGCTGTGCCCTCCTGCACGGCTGTGTTTGCAATGATGCTGGGAGCCCTTGGGCATACTATCGGGATACCGGAGCTGAACGGGGACTCAGCAGTTGCTCTGGCAGCAGCAGGCCTTGCAAGTGTGGACTTTGTATGTGAAAACAAGGACAGCTTATTTGACAACCGTCTGGAATACTATAAGCGGGGTATCAGCGGTGCAGAGGTAAAGGGACAGGTAGATCCCTGGTTGCCTAAGTAAGCAGCATTGCTCCCTTACAGAACAAATAAAATGTGAGGAACGCATTTCATGGGTTCCGCCTGTGCAAACTAAAAGCATCTTCAAAGCAATATGCGACAGTAAAAAAAGATTTAAATCCACCCAAGGAGTTAAATCTTTTTTTACCGGTAGTGCTATAATATCATTAATAGATAGATGGGGTGATCGCATTATATTCTATTTCAGCGGAACGGGAAATTCACTGCAGACTGCCGGGAGCATTATCGAGAGCAACGGAGAAGCTCCGGTTTATATTGCTGCTGTTTATCATAACCGTATAAAGGAGGCATGCTTATGTATGGTCTTGCACTTGAAGGCGGAGGGGTAAGGGGAGCTTTTCATATGGGAGCTGTAAAGGCTCTGCTTGAAGAAGGGTATACCTTCGGAGGAGTAACAGGTACGTCTATAGGCGCTTTAAATGGCGCTGCCATTGCCCAGGGTGATTTTGAAGAAGGCTACAGGCTGTGGGAAAGTCTGGACGCCCCTTTGCTGTTTGATATTGAAGAGAAGCAGTACAGGAAGCTGATTGACCGCAGGATAGACGGAGAATTGCTGGTAAAGCTTGCGGCCAGAATGGGTGAAATAATTGAGAACAAGGGCATAGATACAGAGAAAATGCGCCGGGTAGCAGAGCGTATAGTTGATGAGAGGAAGCTCAGGGAGTCTGAGGTGGATTTTGGGCTTGTGACGGTATCGATCACGGACCTGAAGCCCCTGGAGCTTTACAAGGAAGACATTCCCGAGGGCAAAATGCTCGACTACATTATGGCAAGCGCAAGCTTTCCGGGCTTCAAGCTGAGTCCGATAGAGGATAAATATTATATTGACGGCGGGCTTTATGATAATTGCCCGGTAAATCTCCTTGCCAGGAAGGGCTATAAGGAGATAATTGCGGTCAGGACCTACGGTATGGGAGTAATCCGGCATATACGCTACCGCAATGTGAAGGTGACAAATATATTCCCCTCTGAAGACCTTGGAATGCTGCTGGATTTCAGCAGCGACCTGATAAAAAGGAACCTGCAGATGGGCTATTATGACACTATGCGGATGCTTAGGGGCTTGAGAGGCAGAAGATATTATATAATACCGGAGAATGACATCGAGATTTTTGAAATGTTCTGCAGCCTTCCGGACAGTATTGTGCAGGAGCTTGGGAAAAGCCTCAGGTTAAAGAAAATGCCGGTGAAAAGAATGCTGTTTGAGGGAATAATACCACGGCTCATTAATATTATGAAGCTTGATGCTGCTTCGGAATACCAGGATGTATTCATAGGCTTGCTGGAGGTGCTTGCCGAAGAGAATGAAGTTGAGAGGTACGGCATATATACCTGCAAAGAGCTGATAAGCGAGATATGTGCCCATGCAAGGGAGAAGGCCGGAGCCTCGGGGAAAGTCCCAAGTCTGAATCTCGGCAGTATGCTCAACAAAACATTGAGCGATGCGCTCCACAGGAAAAATGAACTCAGGAATGCGGCAAAAAAGATTTTAAATGCTGTAGGCAGGCCGGAAACAAATGAAGAGTGACAGAAGGAAGGCAGGTAATATCATGGTATTACCTGCCTTAATTATTTTACCACCACCACCATCTGGGCCAGAACAAGCCCAAGAAAAGCAGTGAAGCACCAAGCAGTCCGAAGAAGCCGAAATTTCCATAGCCCAGGTAGTTGCCTCTCATGTCATAAAGCTTATAGCCATTGTAATACCCGAGAGGGTCGCCATCCCTTGAAAAGACATAGCCGTCTTCCAGATAAGCCACCGGGTACATCTGGGGGTCATAAAGCACCTGACCGTCCGTATATCCCATTACATTATAGTTTCGGTCATAAATTGTATTGTTGTCAACATAACCTTGAACCCTGTGCCTGGTATCATATACCTTTTCCATAATATCACCTCCTGAAACAAATTTACTGTCCCAGTTACTATATATGTAGCATAGATCATAATGGTGCCAAGCACTGCACATAGACAAAGCATACAGGCTATGCAGGAGTTTGCTGAAATGTGCAAAAGTGGGGGGGGGAAGGCAGGATGGAAGCTGTGGCGGTTAAGGAATGCAAGGCACCCATGTAATGCAGTAAAATTTTTTATTTAGGTATGGCTTTAGTTAGAAGGAAATTTTGAATTAATATAGAATTATTTAGTAGATTAAACAATCAAAAAAACAAATCATACAAGTACTGCCTGCATTCAACGATCTAACTTTTCAAAAACCGGTTCCAGATAGTAAATAAATTAATAAGAAATATGGAGGTTTAATATTGAAAAACATTTTAATCATCACAATTTCTTTAGCTTTATCTTACGGAGCGACTATTCTATCCGGTTTAAAGGATAATACGGCACTATTGCTATTTGGAACAGCCGACACGGTTTTTTTATTGCTGGGCTTTGCAGTTATTAAGAAGGAAAATTTATTCAAGGGGAATGGATCAAAGAAAAAGCTTCAGCCGCAGAACCA
>JAEXXN010000605.1 GCA_023405875.1 Bacillota bacterium
GGACAGGGGAGTACACCTATAACGGACTGACCAAATACATGGGTTTCGCTCCGGTGCAAGGGACCAACTGGTCGTTGGCAATAACTGCTCCAAAGTCGGAAGCTATGGAAAAGGTGAACCAGCTTGCAATGACAATGGTAGGCGTATCAGCCGGTTTTCTTGTGCTTGGCTTTATTATAACGTTTATGATGGCAGCAAGCATATCCAAGCCTATAAAGGCAGCCTCAGGTTGCCTGGAGGTTATAGCAACAGGAGATTTTACGGTGGAAATCCCTTCAAAGCTGCTTAAGATGAAGGATGAAACAGGTATCCTTTCCAATTCGATTCATACCATGCAGCAATCTATAAAAGGCATTGTGAAGGAAGTGGCAGGGGAGTCGGCCAATGTGATCCAACTGCTGACCAATGTTCATACCGGTATGGAGAAGCTCAACAGGAGCATTGAAGAGATATCCGCCACAACGCAAGAACTGTCGGCGGGTATGGAGGAAACCGCTTCCTCCACTGAAGAGATGGATGCCACTTCAACAGAAATTGAAAAGGCTGCCGAATCTATTGCAGCTAAAGCCCAGGAGGGCGCTGAGGCAGTAAATAGTGTAAACGTAGTAGCGGCGGAAATGAAGCAAAATGCAATATCCTCCAAGGGGAATGCTGTTGAAATATATGAAAGGACGAAAAATGACCTGCAAAGTGCGATCAGGCAGTCAAACGCAGTGAACCAGATCAATGAGTTATCCGAGGCAATTCTGGAAATAACCTCACAAACCAATCTGCTTGCGTTAAATGCGGCCATAGAAGCTGCCAGAGCGGGAGAAGCCGGAAAGGGCTTTGCGGTTGTTGCCGATGAGATACGGAAGCTGGCGGAAGGCTCCAAGAATACAGTGGGAAGGATACAGGAGGTCACCAAGGTAATATTGGAGGCTGTCAATAATCTCTCAACGAGTTCGGGTGAGATCATGGAGTTTATTGATAAACAGGTGATGGGGGACTACGATTACCTTGTGGATGCCAGCGAGCAAAACAGTAAGAATTCCTCCAGCATAAGCGAAGTGGTGACCGATTTCAGCGCCACATCTGAAGAATTGCTTGCTTCGGTACAGAACATGGCAAAAGCAATAAATGAAATAGCGACTGCCTCCAATGACGGAGCACAGGGAGCTACCAATATAGCCCAGGAAACCTCAAACATATCGCAAATGTCAAATGACGCTGTGAAGCTGGTAGAAGCGGCAAAAGGAAAATCCGATTCGCTGATAAAATCAGTATCCAGATTTAAAGTGTAAAGAGGTGGAAGAAATGGACGCTACAAAACAAATAGTGGTATTTAAGCTTGACAATGTGCAATATGGCTTCCCCATTGAGCAGATCAGCGAAATCATTGATTTCGCAGCTCCGATAGAAATCCCCGACGTTCCGGGCTATATAGAGGGGCTGATCAGCCTGAGGGAAAAGGTTTATGCGGTAATAAACCTGCGGAATTTTCTGGGCATGAGGAAGCGCCAAGCTGACGACAATACTAAAATAATAATTTCCACAGCCGGCAGGTTGGGCTTCATGGTCGATGAAGTCAATATGATTGCCGCTCCCGAGGGAGAAGTGGTAGATATCGATGACCTGCCGGTATATATAGATAAGGATTATTTGCTGTATATCCTGAAAATAGATGGAGAGATAACCATTGTGCTGAATATGCTCAATATTTTAAATACCAGCATAAAGGATGAGAAGGCTGTATGATTTTAGGGGGGGCTGTTGCGCAATAAAAGAAGAATGTGCAACAACCGGAACGGTTACGAACCGTTCCGCCCTTAATAAGAATAGCGGTTTGACACCTACGGAAAAAGAAATTAAATAATATTGGAATTAATCAACCACGCAATATATAATATATCTGTTAGTGGTTGATTTTTGCTGTGTAAGCTATTATTTTTTTGTGTGGGGAGGTCAACTAATGAATAAGCTTAAAAAATTTATCTATTACTACAAACCGTATAAGGGCCTGTTTTTTATGGATATGTTCTGCGCCTTAACGGCAGCAGGGATAGACCTGGTCTTTCCGATCCTCGTAAAGTATCTGCTGGATCAGGGATTAAATGTAGAGACCGGTGCTGCCCTTGACATAATACTGAAAATAGGGGCATTGATGCTTGCCATGTATATACTCAAGTATTTTTGCCAGTATTATATCACGGCTTGGGGCCATATAATGGGTGCCCGTATGGAATATGACATGAGGGAGGATATTTTCGCACATCTCCAGAAGCTGTCCTTTTCCTACTATGACAATAACAAGACGGGGCAGATAATGTCGAGGATAGTCAATGACCTGTTTGATATAAGCGAATTCGCACATCACGGGCCGGAAGAGATATTCATATCAGCCATAAAGATACTCGGTTCCTTCTTCATACTGCTCAGTATCGATGTGAAGCTTACCTTGATAACCTTTGCATTCATACCCTTCATGATGGCTTTTGCATTTTTCTACAATAGCAAGATGCGTTCGGTATTCAGGAGAAACAGGCAAAAGATTGCCGAGATAAATGCACAGATTGAGGACAGTATAGCAGGGGTAAGGGTCGTTCAATCCTTTTCCAATGAAAAGGTGGAGCAGGAGAAGTTTACTGAGGGGAATAAAGGCTTCCTGAGTACAAAACAGGAGAGCTACTTTTACATGGGGCGCTTTTTCAGCGGTGTAAGGCTTTTTGAGGGAATAATATACATTGTTGCAGTAGTTGCCGGGGCTTATTTCATACAGCTCGGCACGGTATCGACCTCAGGCCTTGTTGCGTTCCTGTTATATATAAACACCTTTCTTGTACCTATAAGGACGCTTATTGATTTTACAGAGCAGTTCCAGAAGGGTATGAGTGGTTTTGAAAGATTTCTTGAGGTCATGGGTACAGAGCCGGGCATACAGGACAGCAGGGACAGCGTTGAGCTGAAGGAGGTCCAAGGAAGGGTCCGGTTCGATAATGTTTCCTTCAAATATGATGAGGGAGGCCAGGTGCTGAAGGATATAAACTTTAATCTGGAACCCGGGGAGACCGTAGCGCTTGTAGGGCCTTCCGGCGGAGGAAAATCCACTTTGTGCAGCCTTATTCCAAGATTCTATGAAGTTACTGAGGGGATCATAAGCATTGACGGCAAGAATATCAGGGATATCAAACTGAGGTCCCTGAGGAAGAATATAGGAATTGTACAACAGGATGTATACCTTTTCGCAGGGACTATCCTTGAGAATATCAGGTACGGCAAGCCGGGAGCTTCATACGAAGAGATAATTGAAGCAGCTAAGAATGCAAATGCCCATGATTTCATAATGGGCCTGGAAAAAGGCTATGATACCTATGTAGGAGAAAGAGGCGTGAAGCTTTCGGGCGGGCAAAAGCAAAGGATAAGCATAGCGAGAGTCTTCCTGAAAAACCCAAAAATCCTGCTGCTTGATGAAGCCACTTCTTCACTTGATACACAAAGCGAAATGGTCATCCAGCAATCATTGGAAAGATTATCCCAAAACAGGACAACCT
>JAEXXN010000048.1 GCA_023405875.1 Bacillota bacterium
ATCCTGTAGAGCCTATCACATTCCTCCAAAATATATCCTGTTCCCTTTTGGCAAAATTCCTTATCGGTAAAACTCCCTTCCTCCATAACCTGGGCATAACCCCTGATAGTAGTAAGAGGTGTTTTGAACTCATGGGCCACATTATCAAAGAACTTTTTTCTATAGATGTCAAGCTCCTTCAGCAGCATTCGGTCCCTTTCCATCGTTTTGATATTGCTGTGTATCTGTTCCTTCATCATGATAAAGCTGTCAGCTAGTTCCCCAATTTCATCATTTGATATTATATCAACCTTGCCGTTGAACTTACCCTCAGCCATATCCTTTGCCATACTATTCAGCTTCATCACCGGCCCTATGATACCATTTGATATCATATATGATGCAATAAACATAATCAGGAGCATTATAAAAATGGTTGCAAGCAATATGCTTCTGAGATAATATCCGGACCTGTAAAGATCGGAATAATCCTTTTGATAGCTTAAAGCTCCAAGGAATCTGCCTTCTACTATAATTGGAATAGAAATGCTTGCCTTAACACTATCTCCTTTTGAATAAACCGTATAAGACAGCTTCTTATTAAGTGCATGATATAAATCTTTTGCTTCACCACTCATATTCAATCTATGGTTGAGGGTTAAACCCAGCGGATCGCCGTCGGCAGTGTATAAAACGCCCTTTATGTTGAGCTTGCCTTCCAAATCCGTAAGTATTTCAGAGGAATGTTTATTAAAAGCAGCCTGCTCCGGCTCTATGCCGTTTAATAAAAAAAATTGCCTTACATAAATAGCAATATTATTCCTCGCCTTTGCAGCTTCTTTTGAAATAGCCGTCTCATTGCTGTTCTTTATTGTAATATCCGTTACAAAGCTCATGCTGATAAAAACAGCAATAATCAAAATTGAAAAAGACAGAAATATTTTATATCGTATAGAAACCTGCATCTGCCCACCTCCACCTACTTAACCATTTTATAGCCCACGCCGAATACTGTGTCTATAATGGATGGAGAATCTAACCCATCAAGCTTTTTCCTGAGCCTGACCACATGAATATCCACAGTTCTGGAGTCGCCCATATAATCGTATCCCCATACAGCATCCAGAAGCCTCTCTCTTGTGAACACAGTACCGCGGTTCTCCAGAAGAAAAACCAGAAGGTCATATTCTTTGGGGGTAAGCTCCACAGCAATTCCGTCCTTCAGTACTTTTCTTTCGTTTATGTATACGGATAGGTTATGCGCGATTTGCAGAAAAGGAGTCTGCGCTTTACGCTCCGCTTCCTGATCTGTCCTTTTCAGTAATGCCTTAACTCTGGCAACCACCTCCCTGACATCAAAAGGCTTGGTAATATAGTCAAAGGCGCCCAGCTCGAACCCTACAACCTTATCCACTATGTCAGATTTGGCAGTTAATATGATAACAGGAGTTCCTGTTGTATCTGAAAGCTCCTTACAAATATCAAAACCACTCATATCCGGAAGCATAAGATCAAGTATTATCAAATCACACCTTCCCTCTTTTGCTTTATTTAAACCCGTGGCACCGTTATAAGCTGTGTCAATGCTTATAGCTTCCCGGCTAAGCGAATAGGCAAGCAATTCCGATATAGCAACCTCATCTTCGATTATAAGTACTTTCTTAATTGCATTTGCAGGGTCCATTATTCATCACACCTCACTACAATCTTAACCTTCGTTAATATGTATACATATAGCAATTATAAACCTTAGATGTTTCAAAAGTGTTTCGAACAGGTACCAGTCTGTCAGCCATCCGGGTATCAAGCTTTATTTATTGCTGAAAGCCCACGCTGAAGCTGCTCTCCCAGGCCTCCACATAGCGGCCGGTGGCCCACTCCGCCATAATAACAGCTTCTCCCGCCTTCAAAGGCACCTTTCCCAAGGGCTGGTTTCCCAGCTTTCCATTGTTGATGTCAAAAATAACAAGCTCCGTCTTGGTAATAACAAGGGCAATATCCCTGTTGGGAGATGAGAATACGTCTACCGCTTCCGGGACCTTATCTTTGACCTCGGTCCAGGGGACGGACAGTTCATCATAGAAGATCAGCTCGGCAGACGGGATCACGTTGATATTGTAATCGGAAGAATAAACCTCAGTACCCTTCCGATAGTTGATCCTTCCCTTAAAAAACCAATGGCCCATTTTCCGTTCCAAGCCGAAGGATTCCGACTGTATCATATTCCGCGTCAGACTGCCGCCTTCAGCTTCCAGCAGCTCTACTGCCTCCCTCCGGCCTTCTTCCATGAAAGAGATTCCCGCTTCGCCGTATAGATCCGAAAGCTTAACTTCCTTTATACCCGGCAAGCTGTCTATCGGCAGCACCTGAAGCACGCTTTCCGATGTATCCGCATATTTGCTTTCAATGGATACATAATCATTGCCCACATAGCGGATGCGCCTGGTTACGCCCCCGGTCCCCGCCTCCTGTTTTGACGGTTCCACAGGGATTGACCTTTTATCCTCATTTTGCTCCATTGCTACAGGATGTGCAATAATGAAGTCCTCTATATATCCTGCAGCTTCAGTTCTTTTTGTCTCCATACGCCAGAACCCGCTTCTTCTGGGAAAAAGAATCCCCTGTGTATTCAATATGGGATGAAGCTTCTTATCTGTTGCGGCTATCCACAGCGTCCGGTAATTATTGGTATTACCTGCTTTGTTATTGCGGCCTGACTCCGGGGAACAAAGACCTACCAGCACACCTGTCCTGGCCGGCCCCTTGACGGTATCTGCTGCCGGCTCGAGACTGCCCGCAATTTCATGGTATTTTATATCAGAACGCCGGCTTACCTGTTCGGATATTTTTTTTAAGTAAAGGCTGTGGTTATCAATTTCCAATATTACTGACTCATTGTTGACCCTGACTATCTCGCAAAGAAACCTATCCTCATCGGTAACGGTGATGACGTCTAATTCTTTTCCGCTCACCATATCCTTTGGAAGGGATTTGTGTCCGTACAATAAGTATTCTTCCTTGTTCACTCTTTTTATTTTATAACGGGGGTTTTCCAGTATATTATCCCCAAATAGGGCATACTCCTCTGAAAACTGAAGGTTTTTCCCGTTCCAGGGCTCAAAGGACTCCTCCAGCTTCAAGGCTCCCCCTTCTATAACTCCGGCAATCTCCCACGTTCCGGCGACCGGTATAAGCCGGTTATGGGGGGAACTGATCTTATCGGCGGCTTCCCTTGAACCGGCAGTACAACCTGAAGCAAACAGAACTATTAAAAGTAAAATGAGAAAAGCGTAAAACCGTTTCACCTAACCACGCTCCTGCTGCGGCAATGTTATCAATACCTCAGTCCCCTGATCCGTCCTGCTTTTTATTTCCAGTGTTCCGTTCATCAGCCTTATAATTTCATCGCAAATGGACAGTCCGATGCCGTTTTGGGACTTGCTTGACTTGCCTTTATAGAATTTCTCTTTTATCTTGGGCAGCTCTTCCTCTACAATTCCGCAGCCCGTGTCCTTTATACGGAAGAAGAAGGCTTCCTCTGTGTGATATGCTTCAAGGGATATGCTTCCGCCGGTGGGTGTAAACTTGAAGGCATTGTCCAACAGGTTTATAAAAACCTGCTTAAGCCTGTTTTCATCTGCATCTATCAGGGGAAAATCCGAGCCGTAGGAGACCTGAAAATCGATCTTCTCCCTCACCGCCCTCGGGCTCAACTGCTTTCGTATATGCTCCAGGATACTTGTGATCTCAACCGGTTTCTTTTCCAGTGTGATTTTGCCGGAAATAAACTTGGAAAAATCCAGAAGCTCCTCTACCATATGCGTAAGCCTGTCGCTTTCCTTCTCAATAATATCAAGCCCATCCATAAGGATACTCCTGTCTTCAAATCCGTTCTTCAGAGTGACCGCCCACCCCTTTATGGAGGTCAACGGCGTCCTCAGCTCATGGGAAACAGAAGAAATGAAGTCGTTTTTCAGCTGCTCCTTCTTCAATATTTCCCTTGCCATATAATTTAAAGTATCCGAAAGCCTGCCGATTTCATCCTCAGATTTTTTTGTGCTTTCGGCCTTAAAATCCCCGGAGGCCATCTTTTCGGCTGAGGCAGTAACCTCCTTCAACGGCCTGACAATAGAATTTGCGAGGAAAAGGCTGAAAAATCCGGAAATCATAATAACCATGCCTCCAAATCCGATAAAGACAAGAGCGATCCTCGTTATATCACGGTTTATTTCCCTCAGGGATGCAATAAACCGCAGCACGCCTACAATTTCATTCCCCGATCTGAGAGGATGGGAAATGGCCATGACCTTTTCTGTATCATACCCCACATTGCCGATCCATTTTCCTTTTTGACCAGCCAGAGCTTTTTGGACATCCTCCATTTCGGATGTATCCTGGGGGATAACTCCTATGGAGTCCATAAGTATATTTCCTGAGGTATCAATTATTTCAACCTGCACCGATGCCTGCTTCCAGAAGGTATCCACATTGTTCAGCACATTCTCGTGCAGAGTCTCATCGGAGAAATACCGGAAATAAAGATCGGAGGAAACCTTGATCTGGTTGAACAGGTTATCCTCCAGATTCTTGTAGTAATTCTGCCTTACCAGCCCAATCAGGGAAATCTCCAGGATAACTACGGTTATGATAATGATAAAAAGAAAATTGACAACCAGCCTTTTTTTTATACTTTTCATTTCAGTTTCCCCGCAATCGATACCCTACTCCCCAAACAGTCTCAACCAACTGCGGGCTTGAAGGGTCACCCTCAATTTTTTCTCTGATCCTTCGTATGTGAACATCAACGGTTTTCATATCGCCGAAGTAGTTTTTGCCCCATACAGCATTAAGAAGCTCATCCCGGCTGAAAGCCTTGCCGGGGTGCGTCATCAAAACCTTCATAATGGTAAATTCCGTCGGCGTCAGTTCAATTTCGGCTCCTCCCTTATAGAACCTTTGTGCTGCCGTATCCAGCTTCAGATCCATATATAAAAGGCAAGAATCCTTTATGGCTTTTGCATTGTCCGCCTTTCTTAAGTTTGCCCGGATACGGGCAATCAACTCCAACGGATTGAAAGGCTTTACCATATAATCGTCGGCGCCTATCTCCAAACCCATGATTTTATCCATATCCTGGCCCCTGGCAGTCAGCATGATTATGATCACCGACGGCATGATGTCCCTGAGCCTTTGGCATACCTCAAAACCGTCGATACCCGGAAGCATGACATCCAGGATCACAACCTCCGGCATAAACACTTTAAAAAGCTCCAGGGCTTTCTCACCGCTTTCTACCTCCAGCACCTCGAAGCTGCTGCGGTTTAAATTGATTGCTATAAAACGGCGGATGGAACCCTCATCCTCTACGATCATCACCTTGGTTTTTACGGTATCCAAAAGCATCACTCCAATTCCCGGTTTTACAACAAGATTTTCTAACAATCCTTTGTTTTCATCTAATGTTATCAATATGTTTCACAATATATCTATATTGTATCAAAAAGTACATTTGCAAAGTGTTACAAAACGGTTAACAAAGCTGTCACTTCTTAATCCTCCTGTAACCTATTTTAACTTATTTGTAAATCAATGTCGAAAGAAAAGCTGTAGCATAAAAGTAGAAAAATGATCTTTGATATACAAGGGGGAAAAGAAGATGTCCAAGCTTGTGAAAAAAATTTTATTGGTTATTGTTTTAATTTTGGCACTGATACCGGTCGTAGGCTTCCAGCAAATGCTGTCCTTTGAGCCCACAGCCGCGGCTTCCGGAGGTGAGGATAATGCAGATGGAATAGCAAGTGCGGGGACAAGCTCCAGCCCGGAAGAAGCTATTCAGCAGCCGGAAGGAGAAGGCGTCCCATTGAGCAGCAACGAGCTTATGGAGGAACGGCAGCTTTATCCGGCAAAAGCTGACCAAAAGGGCAAAACAGCTTACCTCACCTTTGACGACGGCCCCTCTGCCCTGATAACACCGAAAATATTGGAAATATTAAAGCAGAATGATATAAAAGCCTCTTTTTTCGTTGTGGGGAAAATGGCTGAGCAAAACCCGGAGCTTATACGCCAGATACAGGAGGAAGGACATTTAATATGCAATCATACCTATTCTCATAATTATAAATCCCTTTATTCAAGCCCTGACAATTTCATGGCCGATGTGGCAAAGTGCGAAGAAGTGTTAAAAACCATACTTGGCGAAGCTTTTGAAACTAATATTCTGAGATTTCCTGCCGGGTCCTTCGGAAAAAAGCGGCTGCCTTTCCGGGAGCGTGTAAAGGAGCATGGCTATATGAGCATTGATTGGAATGCTTTAAACGGTGATGCCGAAGGCCTGCACATTCCGGCAGCCATATTGGTGGATAGGATCAGGGAAACCACGGAAAATAAGGACAGCGCCGTTGTGCTTATGCATGACAGCAATACCAAGGATACAACGGCAGAAGCGCTGCCTGAAATCATCGGTTATCTTAAAGACCAGGGGTACACCTTTAAAACCCTGGAAAACTATGAATTCAAATAGCGAGGTGAGATAATGAAAAAAAGAAAGGTAACAGTCCTGCTGCTTATTGTGCCCCTGTCGGCCCTATTGCTCTGGGCCAATGTATTTTATCCTGCGGACTCTTCCGGCTATAACGCCTCATTAAATGAAAATGCTGCTTTCCAGGGAGATTCCCTGAAAGAACCGGAGGACAAAGTCACAAATATCGCACTTTTCGGCATCGACACCGGACGGGAAAAATACGAATCCGCTCACTCGGACGCCATCATGGTTCTTTCTATCGATAAGGTTTATAAAAAGATAAAGCTCACTTCCTTCATGCGCGACACGTATGTTGAAATTGAAGGCCATGGAAAAAACAAGCTGAATGCAGCTTATGCCCTGGGGGGCCCCGAGCTTGCCGTCAAAACCATCAATCAGAATTTCGGTCTGGATATCACAGACTATGCTATTGTGGATTTTGTCGGTCTTTCCAATATAATCGACACCATGGGCGGAGTGGAGGTGGAGGTAAAAGAACAGGAGATACAGGAGGTCAATAAATACATGAAGGAGGTTGCCGAAATAAAGAAGGAAAAGTCAACTCCCGTGAAAAAAGCCGGGCTGCAGCTTCTTAACGGCAACCAGGCTACCGCATATGCCCGGATCAGAAAAGTAGGCGAAGGCGATTTTGACCGGGCGGAAAGGCAAAAAAATGTCCTGTCGGCATTATATAAAAAGCTTGAGGACCAGGGAATCACCAAATATCCCGGTATTGTGGCAAGCCTTCTCCCCTATGTCAAAACAAGCCTTTCTGCAAGGGAAATCGTCACAAACGGACTGGAGGTATTGACCCAGAAAATCGGAGATATCGACTGGTACCGCTTCCCATTATACGGATACTGCAAAGGGGAGATCATTAAAGGTGTCTGGTATCTTACCACCGACCTGACGCTTACCAGGGACCATATACATCAATTCATATATAAGGATGTCAAGGTGGAAGCTTTGAAAAGCTCGTTCTAGGCAACAGCCGGGAAGCGGGATCCGCAGAATATGGCTGTAAGGTATATGCCACATCACCAGTCAACTTATTATACCTTGTTTCTGGCAAATTCCAAGAGCTATATAAAATATTGATAATACAAAAAAAGAAGCTCAAATTAATGAGCTTCTTTTTGGGGTAAGTATATTAATTTAAGGATTGTTCAGTTCTTTCTATTATTTCATCCTGCAATGCCTTTTCAAGGTTGTTGAAGTGATCTGAGTAGCCTGCAACCCTGACGATCAAATCCTTGTATTCATCAGGATGCTTCTGTGCATCCAAAAGAGTGCTCCTGTCTATTACGTTAAATTGAATGTGATGCCCGCTCATTTTAAAGTACGCTTTTATCAATGCAGCCACATTGTCGATTCCTTCCTGTCCTGCTATGGATGAAGGAGTGAATTTTTGATTCAGCAAGGTTCCTCCTGTTGAGGTGTGATCCATCTTCGCACAGGATTTGATGACCGCCGTCGGACCATTTCTGTCTGCACCTTTCTCGGGAGAAATTCCGTCGGTAACAGGTTTTTCTTTAAGTCTGCCGTTTGCAGAAGCAGTCATGACAGAGCCGAAATATACGTGGCATGTTGTAGGAAGCATATCTATCTGGTATGTGCCTCCGCAAACCGACTTTCTGCCTCTTATTCTGTCCCTTACATTGACAAATACATCAAGCATTATATTATCGGCATAATCATCATCATTTCCGTATTTGGGCGTGTGATTCAGAACCAGGTTATGAAGCATTTCATATCCTTCAAAATTTGCATCCAGGGCAGACAACAGCTCCTCCATGGTGAAACGCTTCTGCTCATACACATTGTATTTGATCGATGCCAGGCAGTCGGTGATGGTTCCGATCCCCACTATTTGAATATATCTGGTATTATATTTCGAACCTCCTGCGTTGTAATCCTTTCCGCTCTCTCTGCAGCCCGTTGTAAGAACTGACATGAAAGGTGACGGCATGTGCTCGGCAAATATTTTTTCAATTACATTGTTACCTCTTACCTTCACATTGATGATATATTCAAGCTGCTTGTAGAATGCCTCCCTCAGTTCTTCATATGATTTAAAAGCTTCCGGAGCTCCTGTTTTAATACCTATCTGCTTGTTGGTGTATTTGTCAAATCCGTTGTTTAAAGTAAGCTCAAATATTTTCGGAACATTGAGGTAACCTGTAAGAACATAAGCCTCTCTCCCGTGGCAGCCTGTTTCCACACATCCGCTTGAGCCTCCGAAACGGGCGTCCTCCAATGACTTTCCTGCATTTAAAAGCTCCTGTATCAGCTCCTCGGTATTGTAAAATGCCGGTTGTCCCCATCCCTTCCTAGATATTTCAACAGCTCTCTTTAAAAATTCATCAGGTGTTTTTTCGCTTATCTGAACATTTGAGCTTGGCTGAAGCAGTCTCATTTCATCCATTGTATCAAGAATGATGTATGAAACGTCATTGACTCCGTCTTCTGCCGTATACGGATTTATGCCTCCCGTATTAAGGTTTGCAAAATCAGTGTAGGTTCCGCTTTCCTTCAATGTTATGCCTACCTTCGGAGGTGCGGGCTGATTGTTGAATTTGATCCACAGGCATTCCATCAGTTCTCTTGCCTTATCATAATTTATCGCGCCCTCTTCAAGCTCCTTTTTATAGAAGGGATACAAATATTGGTCCAATCTTCCGGGAGAAAAGGCATCCCATGTGTTTGTCTCTGTAGTGACTCCTATGTGAACAAACCAATACATCTGAAGTGACTGCGCATAGGTTTCGGGCTTGTGAGCCGGTACTATATCGCAATTTCCGGCAATCCACAGCAATTCCTCTTTTCTTTGAGGATTTGTTTCCTTTTCAGCCAATTCTCTTGCATATGCGGCATATCTCTGACCGTAAATAATTATTGCATCGCAGGATATGGACATTGCCTCAAGCTGCGCTTTCTTGTCATACGCATCAGGATCATTCAAAAAGTCCAAATTGTCAATTGCTTCTTCTATTTCTTTTTTAAAATCCAAAAATCCTTTGCGATAAAATTTATCATCCGCAACCGTGTGTCCAGGTGCCCTCTGCTCCATAAATTCGGTGAACATTCCTGCTGCATAGCAGTCTTTCCACTCCTGTGTCATTGCCGACAATATTTTGTCCCTTGTGGATTTGTTATGCCAGTAGGGCAGTATTTTTTCAGCCTGGATTTTTTTATCTTCCTCATTGACCTTGAAGTTAATATATTTTCTGTCGTTCATTACCGTCATGTCCTCAACGGTATGGGCACAAAGCTCGGGAAACGTGGGAACCACCTGGGGTCCTTCGCTTTTTTCTCCTACGATCAGTTCGCCTTCACCGATATAGAGCTTTCTGTTTTCCATGTAATGTTTGAAGTTCATGGCACGAAGCACCGGTGTTTCAACCCTTCCGCAATACTCCTGGTAAAATTCTGTTTCCAGCAGCGCCCTTTCCAGGCTCACTCTCGGCTGAGTAGATACGCTTTCCTGCCTTAATTTTTTTGTTCTTTCAGTATAACCTCTCATAAATTAACCTCCTATTTTAACTTCATATTCTTCTTTTTCAAACATTTCTTTAAAAAGCTGCATTTTTTCGTCAGAGGGCTTCCGCATTCTTTCTTCCTCATACAGAATGCCGAGCCTTTTGTATTTATGCCTTGCAATGTCATGATAAGGAAGCAGGTTTATTTTCTTTATACCAAGTCCTTTAATAAAATCAATTGTTTTTTCAATGTGCCTTATATCTCCGTTTACTCCGTCGATAACCGGCATCCTTAAATTGATATTTTTATGGATCTCGGATAATTTCCTGAGGTTATCCAATATCAATTTATTGGACATCCCGGTAAATTCCCTGTGTGCCTCATCATCCATGAGCTTTATGTCATACAGGAACAAATCCGTGTACCGGGAAGCTCTCTGTATATTTTCAAAGCCCACTGCCCCGCAGGTGTCAACCGCGGTATGAATGTTCTCTTCCTTTAACCTTTTAAAAAGCTCTTCAACAAAATCTATCTGGAGCAGCGGCTCACCTCCTGAAACAGTCACTCCGCCCTTTGACTGCTCATAGAATACTTTGTCCTTCATGACTTCCTTCAGTATTTCTTCCACCGTATATTCCCTGCCGGCAACCTGCCTTGCCCCCGGAATGCAATACATTTCACACTTCCTGCAACAAGTGCATTTGTCAGGGTCGGTTGTAAGCTTGTTGTTTTCTATTTTTATTGCATTTTGATCACATACTTTAACACAGGTTCCGCAAAGAACACATTTATCACTGTCAAAAAGCATTTGTTTTTTACTGCTCTGGCTTTCAGGATTGTGACACCACAGGCACTTTAGCGGACATCCTTTGAAAAATACGGTTGTCCTGATCCCAGGACCATCATGTACAGAGAATTTTTGCACATTAAAAATATTTGCTGTATTCATGTTATCTCCAACTTTATATAATAATTTTTATATAGTAATATTTATATGCAATTTTCCTGCCAAAAAAAACGTGCTCCAAATCCAACATTTTTGCTGCATGTCAACATCTTTGTATGAATTTTGATACATAAGATGTGACGGTTTTTTTTACAGGTGTAAAATTTTATATACTACAAAATATACGGTTTACTATTTTTCTCCTCCCTCATTTGCATATGCTATAAAAAGCACCGCTGGGTATTTTAATGACAAAAATCAATACATGTGTAAAAATAATTGAGAAAAATTGTATATAAATTATTACATATTTTTGTATATATGCTAAGATATGTAAGCAGCATAATCAGGAAATAATAATCATTTTTGGGGAACAATTCCTGAACAAACCGGCATATCAACTGATTCTATTATAGCATTGTCAATGCTTAAAACATAATTTATGCAAATTGGCATAATTGTTGCTTTCAATTGATTGTATTTATTATAGAGGAGGTACATAAAGTGGACAATCAAACTGAAGCTAGAAAAGGTTTTACTTCAAGATGGGGCGTTGTCGCTACCTTGGTCGGACTGGCAATGGGGACAGGAAATATATGGAGGTTCCCCAGAGAAGTAGCGCTTAATGGAGGCGGAGCATTTATTTTTGCCTGGACGGTATTATTGATAATAGTAGCTGTTCCGCTATCCATAGGAGAAATGGTAATCGGAAGATCTACCAGACATGGAGTACCCGGAGCGTTCAAGGACTTCCTTGGAAGGAAATACACGTGGATGGGTATATTCATGACAATTACGGTAGTCGGAATAGCCTCTTACTATACTGTTGTTATGGCCTGGATTTTGAGATATGTTATATTGTCGGTTACCCAAGAATTGTTTACTATCACAGACAAAGCCGCATTGTTTGACAGTGTAGCCAATAACAGCTTGTTCACAGCCCTTTGCTTTATAATCAGCCTGTGCATAACCGCTTTTGTTTGTGTAGGAGGGGTAGGCAGGAGCATAGAAAAGGTGCAAAAGTTTTGTGTCCCGCTTTCTTTGACCCTTATGGTCATACTCATAATAAGAGCAATTACTTTGCCAAATGCAGTAGTCGGGTTGGATTATTTATTCAGGATAGATCCGGAATATTTATTTAATACCAAGACCTGGATAAGAGCCCTTGTGCAGATATTATGGTCGGTAGGCGTAGGCTGGGGGCTTGTTATTTCTTACGGCGTATCGACTCATTCGAAATCCGATGTCGCATTGAACAGCTTTATTCAAGGATTTGCCGATAACGCAACCTCTATAATGGCGGGGATGGCAATATTGCCTGTACTGTTTTCAATGTTCTCGGTGGAGGAGGCAATGGCAATCAGCGCGTCAGGCAACAACGGGCTTACATTTATTTCTTTAGCGGGAGTGTTTGGTGAAATACCGGGAGGAAAAATAATTTCAGTCTTATTTTTTATAGTTTTATTTATTTCGGGATTGCTTTCAAATATAGGACACTTCCTTGTCGGATCGCTTCCTTTCATTGATGCGGGATGGTCAAGAAAGAAGGCGACCGGAATTATCTTTGTTATTTGTTTAATATGGGGGCTTCCGTCGGCATTAAACATCAATTTCATGCAGAATCAGGATTTTGTGTCCGGCGTATTTTTGGTAATAGGAATTATGTTTACATGCTTTGCAATCAATAAAAACGGTGTTGAAAAAATGAGGCGGAATTTTATAAATATTCCTGAGAATGATATATATGTAGGAAAGTGGTGGAATCATCTGCTGAAATATATAATTCCTGCTATTTGCGTAATCATGCTTGCATGGAATGTAATGGGACTTATGGCCGGAGACAACGTAATGAACATATTTGCCGTAGAATCCTTGGGAACCTTGCTGCTCCAGCTGGCAATATATGCAGCGGTTGCGATAGCCTTGACCAGTACTGTAAACAAGCGCACTGTCAATAAGTACTATAATGGAGAAACTTATCCTGAGATTCCAAAAGAGCATGAGTAATTTTTAGGAGGGATTTATATGTCGTTAAACGGAATTGTATCAATGATTGTAACGGGTGCTTTCTATGCAGTTGTGGTGGTATTTTTGATTAAAAAGGTAATGAACAGCAAGAACCAATATTAACAGGTTCCAGCACCGGAGCTTTAAATCAAAGCTTTAGCCGGCTTCAACCAGTATGACGGCTTTCAGCCGCAAAATAATTCCCTGTACCTTCAGTGCAGGGTGTGGTTTGGTAC
>JAEXXN010000103.1 GCA_023405875.1 Bacillota bacterium
CTATAGAACTAGCCCCATTTTTAATCATTCCATCTGCTCCTTTATGCTTCCCCATATATCCAGATAATTCCTGCCCTCTCCTGTTTCCTCAAAATCAGGAATATTACCGAGACGCCACAGAGATATCCCGTTAACGCCGAACATTTTTGCCAATGCTATCTTAGCACTGACACTTCTGCTGTCTTCATACCATATGCGGTTGTCTGTTCCGTCGCTGCTGTTGTAATATGACAGCAGCGGATTCTGGAGCTTATCAACATATTTTATGCTCAGCTCAGAGCCCGGCTCATTTTTGTTCATACGCTCCCAAATCTGGCTGTAGGAAGGCCGGTAAGCCTTCTGGTTCACTACCTTTCCGTCAACCATTTTCCACTGGACAGCATCAAAGGAAAGCTGAAGCCATATTTTTGACCTGTCCTCCACACCCGTTTCCTTGTCGGTAATAGCCTTCAGTGCAAAATATATCTCACTTATGGGAGTAAGAGGTGTGTCGTTATAGCCGATGGCCATTTCACCTTCTGTAAGGCTTACTGCGTTGTAATCATGAGCCATAAGTATCACCCTGTCGGCAACGCTGCCTATGGCCCTGTAGTCATAGCCGCCGTAATATGCCTGTCCGTTGCCTCTCTGAGGGTGCACCGCTACATAAAGCTTTTTTCCGTTCAATACCAGCTGTTCCTTCAGCTTGAGCAGGAATTCACTGTAAAGCTGCTTGAGACTTTCCCCTCTCAGGTTCTCAAAATCAATCACTATACCGTCAAAGGCTATTGTATCGCTTCCAACAGCCGTATTATTCACTAACTGCACCATCTGGCTTATTACCGTTTCCTGGGCAGCCCCATCCTTCAGCAGGTACTCAACCAGTCCTGTCTGTTCTCCCGTAGCCGGGTCCTTTATTTTTGTCTCGTTGGATGCAAAGACATTGAGCTGTACAGGAAGACCGTTCTGTTCTGCTATATTCATAGGCTCTGAATAACCGCTCGGGATAAAAAAGTCGCTTTTCCCATTCTGCACAACTGCCACGGACAGCACTCCACTGCTCTCATCATATTCCAGCCTGCTCCAGCCGAAGCTTACAGAGCTCAGGTCCTGTATCATTCCAGCCTGCTCGTAGGCTTTGATTGCATAGAAGCCATGAAGCTCTTCAAGCTTGGAATTCAACCTCTGATACATTCTTACGAGCATTGCAACAGCATCTTCCTTCTTGGCTGTACTGTCCGGAAGAAAGCTGATCCCGTCGACTCCGTTTGTAATTTCGAAGTCCCTTACCATGTTGGTATATTCTGCACCCGTGGTGACATCCTTAAACTCACCGGGCAGATATTTCAACTGTTCAGCCATTCCGCCGTATCCAAGGGTCCTTACTATTGCCTCAGCAATTTCCAGCCTTGTTATATGCTTGTCCGGGCTGAAGCTGCCTGTTCCCTTCAATATCGCTCCGTGAGCCACTGCTGTCTCAACATAGGGATGATACCATTTATCCTTGGTTACATCGGAAAAACTGCTGCCTTCCGCCTCAACCAATTCCCAACCCATGAGCCTCACCAGCATTGAGATGAACTCACTTTTCTTTACCGGCTGGCCTATACCGAATTTGTTTGCGCCTATTCCCTGGGTAATATCCAAATATCTGAAATAGTGGACCGGCTCATAAGCCCAATGGCTCTCCGGCACATCAGAAAACTTCTCAACCTCGTAAGGAAGCTTTGAGTTGTCGGCTTCAGCTTCAAATATTCCGGCATATCCGGAAAAAAGAATTAAAATCGCTGTGAATAAAGCTATGTACCTTTTCAACGTAATACCCCCAATTTATGTTTATATATATAATATTATAGCATAAGCCTGTCCTGTCTGCATTGATTGCCCTATATTACCAGAAAAAAGCGCATTAAAAAAGGGACTGTAAAAGTCCCCCATATTCCTCTAAAACGCCACTATTATACCGCCCTGGTTTGCATATACGCTGCTGAGGCCCGCTGTCTCAACTATGACGATATCCTTGAACTTATATCTCTTCAGGAGCTCCCTTTTGAACTCCTCCGCCCTTTCAAGGCAATTGCAGTGTGCTATACCTATGACCTTGTCCTCCAGCTTCTCGCCCTGCTCCCCTATTATTTCAACAAAGCGCATAAATGCTTTCCTGTAGCCTCTTATGCTCTCCACCAGCTTTATATTTCCGTCCTCTGTGGCTCCCATTACAGGCTTGATATTGAGAAGGGTGGCAAGCCTGCCCTTCACCTTGCCCAGTCTCCCGTTTTTCATAAGGTTCTCAAGGGATTCCAGGAGAAAAAAGGTCTTCATGCCCTTAATGTATTCATTTACCTTCTCCACTATCTGAAGATCATCATAGTTTTTCTTTGCCAATTCAAAGATCTTCATGCTTATCAGTGTCTCCGCTATTGAAGCACTGAAGGAATCAAATACATGTATGAATTTGTCCTCTGCATTCTCCATAATCATTTTTTTAGCCAGCATGGCACTTTCATAAGTACCGCTGAGAGCAGAGCTTATTGTCACTGCAAAAACACTTTCGTTACCCTCAAAGGCCTTAATGAAATCATTAGGCGAAGGGCATGCAGTTTTGGGTGCGGTAGGACATGCCGCCATTTCCTTAAGCATAGCTTTTACGTCCAGCCCCTTATCATCCCTATAAATACTATCCCCGATATGAAGTGAAAACGGAACCAGTGTTACTTCCATCTCCCTTTCCAGATTTTCGTTCAAGTCACAGCTGCTGTCCGCAACTATTTTTACTCTCACCGGCATATCCTCCTTATTGGGTGAATCTGAAATACTACAGTAATTCTGATACACCTTATTGTACTTCTATATTAATTTTTACCATAAATATGCAAGCTTTACAACAAAAAACTACAAGTCATAGTATTCATTTCAATGTTAACTGGTATTAAACTCTATTATGCTCAATTTATTGCGTTCTCTCCCTGAAGCAGCCTGACAGCACTGCCAGCACCGGAGCAGCATAGCACAATACCGTATAAGGTGCATATTCTATGGTTGATATGCCTGTAATTGCGAGGATTATAATTGAATTGACATTCCATGGAATAAGCGGAGCAATGGTGGTACCGGTATCCGATATTGTCCTTGCCAGCTTGACCCTGCTAATTCCCAGGTCCATATATCTTTTCTTCAGAAGCCTTCCCAACAGTATTATTCCCGCAGTCTGGTCGCAGGTTGCTATGGTAAGCAGACTGCTGAAGGCTGCTGTCCTTGCAATAAGCGAGAATTTGGTTTTTGCTTTATCTACGACACTTGCTATTATCGGATTGATGATATTTGTACCTTCAAGAAGACTGCTCAAGGCTACTGCGCCTGCAACAATAAGAAGCACCTCAAACATAGGCTGTACTCCTCCGCCCTTCAGTATAGCATCAAGCTCTTCTATACCTGAAACTGATTTGTAGCCTGACAATATATACTGAAATACCTGAAGCACAGTGTTTTTTTGTATGAATATGCTGATCAGTGATCCTGCTGCGACTCCTATACTCATATTGATTATCGGCCTGACGCCTGATACAGCCAATACCATAACAGTAACCGGAAGCAGGAGCAGCAATGGCTTGATTGCAAAAGCTTCTTCTAAATTCTCCTGGAAAACAGCTATCTTTGAAATATCAATAGCCGACATATAGCCTTTGCCCCAGAAATAGTAGGCGAGGGAAGCGATAACCATAGATGGTACAAGGGTATATAATACGCTTTTGATATATTCCCTGTAGGTTATATCTACTGTTTTCATTGTAAGGTTCACAAGGCCCCCTAAGGGAGATATCCTGTCTGCTATAAAAGCTCCGGATATCACCGCACCCAGAAGCAGCTCGTCAGGAATTGCAAAGCCCTTGCCTATTCCGATCAAGGCTATTCCGATAGTACTTATGGTCCCTACCGCCGTACCCATGACCACTGAAATTATTGCAGTTATAATAAAGCATGCAAGCAGATAATTGATATTCATGACATATCCGAAGCCATAATACATAAGCGTGGGTACAATGCCCGAGGACATCCATATAGCAACTGTAGCTCCGATAAGTATTATAATTATGAATAACGTCCTGCAATCCCTGATACCCATAAGCATCATGGCATTCAGGTCTTTCAGCCTGTGACCCTTCCTCACAAGCAAAGCCGCAGAAAAAACTACTGCACCGAAGAAGCCGGAATAAAGAGGTATATCCAGTAAAATGCATATTCCAATCAGCCCCAGGCTGACCGTAAATATCAGATATGAGTTAAAATCAACCTTGCTTTCTGTCATAGACCCTCCAAAAAATAAAGTTATATAATAAATTATACAACATTAACCTCTATTACTACTATATCGTATACCTGTATTTTTCGACATAGAACAAAGGCGGCGGCGGCCGCATTTGAAGCCCATGTGCCTTTTCCGAAGGAAATTCCGGCGCGGTCAGTTAAATCAAAGTTTTTTATTGTATAGGAAAGTTATTCTTTCCTATACAATAAAAAACCTGCCGCTTGATCAGCAGCAGGTTGATTTCTTTTTAATTACCAGACTAATGTATGGGCGTCTACTTTTATGTATCCTCTTTCAAACATTTCCACAAGATATGTATAGGGCATCTGTCTGTAAGAACCGTCTTCCTCAAAAATTTTCACAATGTTGCCGTCCACCTTAGATACTGTCCATCTGCTGGTCATGTTGTCAACAGCGAAAACCAATGTATCACCACTGTTTACGTTCATTTAATCCACCTCATGTAAAATTATTTAAGGAATTGTCTGACCAGTCTGCTAGCTAATGTTTCACATTCTGTGTAAATGCTGGTAAATGCTGTCGTTTTTCCTTTGTTTATAGAATATTATATACCAAAATCTGGTCCCGTTCTATAGTCATATAGTATTATATTTCATAAGACTTATAGGTATTATATGTTTCGCAAAAAACATTTTGCATAGATATTTCATTGATTTCATTGAGATAGCCGGCCAAGGCCGGCTACTCTGTTGATAAGCTTCCACGCTGAATAAAATTAAGCGATGATCTGCTGAACCTTTGAAAGCTCCATTGTTATTTTCTCGATTACATCCAGCAGCGGCTGGTATTCTTCAAAGAATACAATCACAATATCTCCGGGAACAGCATCCAGAATTGCTTTTTCAAACGCCTTTTCTTCAACCAGCTCGATTAATATTTCCGAAGGCTTGATGCTTCCCATCCTGCAGCCGCGCTCAATAAGTGCGGCGACTTCTCCCGGTTCACGCTCTCTCTTATCCTTGTCTTCCTTTATATATACCCTGTCAAAGCAGTTACCGCACATTTGCCCTATGGCTATAGTGCTTGAATCTGTCCTGTCACCCGGAGTGCCGATGACTCCTATAAGGCGCCCCGTCCTCATTTTCTCAAGTGAAGCTATTACTGCCCTGTAGCCGTCAATATTGTGCCCGTAGTCTACTATCACCTTTATGCCGTTTATATCATATATATTGAATCTTCCGGGATTTGTGGCACTATCACACCTGAAGGTAGAAAGCCCTGAGATTATACTTTCTATAGGGAGTCCCATGCCTATTGCTCCGGATATTGCAGCCATTGCATTATATATGTTGTACTCCAATATACCGTTCATTGTGGCAGGAATGGACTTTACCTCGATAAAGGGCAGCTCCACTTCACCTTTGCGTATGAATATGTTGTTCCCATCACTGTATATGGCCAGGCCCCCATCCATGACATGCTTTTTTATTTCTTCATTGTCAGGGGACATGGAATACAAAATAATATTGGACTTGATCCTTTCCCTCATGCTGAGACAATATTGGTCATCCGCATTCAGCACCGCATATCCGTCACCCTTTACCGCTTCCACCACCAAGGACTTTACAAATGCCAGGTCTTCCAGAGTATTAATATCATCGATTCCCAGATGGTCTTCTGTAATATTGGTTACTATACCTACATCAGCCATATCATAGCCCAGGCCCCGGTTGACTATCCCTCCCCTGGCAGTCTCAAGCACGGCATAATCTATCCTTCTGTCCATAAGCACAGTCTTTGCGCTTATCGGTCCGGTGTTGTCCCCGTATTTTATCAATTCGTCGTTTACATATATCCCGCTTGTGCTGGTCATTCCCACAGTAAAGCCCATCTGCCTTATTATATGCGCTATCATCCTTGAGGTAGTGGTCTTCCCGTTGGTACCGGTCACAGCCGTTATGGGCACCCTGCTTGTGCTGCCCTCAGGAAACAGCATATCAACTATAGCCTTTGCCACATTCCTGGAATTACCCTTGTACGGGTAATGGTGCATCCGGATTCCCGGTGCGGCATTTATTTCAATTATTGCTCCTCCGGCTTCAGTTATCGGCTTTGATATGTCGGCAGTGCTGATATCGACTCCTGCTACATCCAGTCCGACTATCCGGGCAGCCTGTGCTATCATCCTTCTGTTTTCCTCATGAATGTCATCTGTAACATCAACTGCCACGCCGCCGGTGCTCAGGTTGTCGTTTTCCCGCAGATAGACCGTCTCATCCACAGCCGGTATGTAGTCAAGGGTAAGGTTTTGCTTTTTGAGATATTGTTCAACTATCTTGTCTATTTTTATCTTTGTGAGAGGTTTTTCATGTCCGTTTCCGCGCAGGGGATTGCCATTTTCCTTTTCAATAAGCTCAATTATAGTGCTTTCCCCATCCCCGTTAACATGTGCGCATATCCTGTGAGAGGCGGCCACCACCTGGTCTCCCACAACCAGTACCCTGTAGTAGGTCCCTTTAATATATTTTTCCACCAGGACGGTATCCTCATATTCTGCTGCTATTTTATAAGCCGCCTGTACCTCCTGGGGGCTCTTCAGATTTGTCGATACTCCTTTTCCATGGCTGCCGAAGTTAGGCTTCACCACAACGGGATAACCCAGCTTTTCACTATATTCCAATGCCTCCTGCTCGCTTTTTACCACCTTTCCTATTGGAACAGGTATTCCATACTCATGCAGCAGGCTTTTGGTCAGCTCTTTGTTACATGCGATGTCAACAGCTACGCAGCTTGCGTTTTCCGTCAGTGTCGCTTCTATTCTCTTCTGGTATTTCCCATAGCCCAATTGCAATATGCTTCCGTCGCCCAGACGTATCAAGGGTATACCCTTTTCCTTTGCTTCCCTGGCGATTACAGAAGTACTTGCACCAAAATCAGTTTCAATGCATACCTTTTTTATTGCTTCCAATCTGCTGTCCAGGTCCGGCAGTTCACCTGCCAATATTCCTTCCATTATTTCCACTGCAAGCTTTCCGGTCTCCAGGCCTGCATATTCATTTACATATCCATAAACAATATTATAAACACCTTTTTTATCAGTCTCCCTTGTTTTGCCGAATCGGATATCATAACCAAGCCTGCTCTGAAGCTCAAGCGCTATATGCTCCATTACGTGGGCGAAATATGTTCCCTCTCTGAGAC